>JBJTNN010000233.1:0-3589 GCA_046074125.1 Bacteroidota bacterium | reverse complement strand
AATAAAAGTTATGAAAGCCGAGATTAAACCCAATCCATGGCCATGGCAATCCCACCAAAAAAAGTAGGCAAACCCAGCCAAAAAGCCTCAGGTTGAAAAATCGTAAAGTAAGTAAGTGCCAAGCCACTGATCACAGTGAGCGCCCAGTAGCCTTTGGTGTTACGCTTTTGAGTATTCATGATGTTGCGAAGATACTCAGATTCACAAAACTACCCAAGCACAATTTTAATCCAACAATCGCTCGTCCCAAAACCGCACAAACCGCTTGCCCCAATCAATGTCCGCCGTGCTCGCCACCAATGGCAGCCCCAACGCCTGTCGCACCGCAACCACCGGCATGTTCAACCCCCCCAACAACAACACCGACGTGGTGCCCTGCAACCGCGGATTGATCTCGATCAAATGCGGTACCCCATCAGCATCCTCCTTCCACTGCATTCCGATCGGACCGTCAAGCTCCAACGCCTGCGCCAACCGAATGCAAAATGCAATCAACCCAAAATTGCGGTCCAACCTGCCCGCCACACTAATCCCACCAATCATCTTGTCGCGCGTTCTCGGCACACAAAACAACGTCTTCCCCCCCGCACACAACATATCTACCGAATATTCCTGTCCCTCCATATACCCACAAACCATCATCGGAATGTCAAAACGCTCCGGTAAACGCCCCCGCCACTCGTCCAACGTCATCGGCTCTACCCCCGCCTTGCGCGATAAAAAAGCACCCGACTCCACAGATTCTACCACTATCCCAAAACCCCTACTTCCATTGCCCCGAACCGGCTTGAAACAAACCCCAATACCCCGCTCCTGCAACGAAATCACCGCCCGCTCAAACGAAAGCCAATCCCCGCACACCTCAAATGCCGGCACCGGCAACCCCAATGCTTGGGCCTGCCGTGCCGATAACCCCTTGTCATTCGCAATGCCGATAGATTCGGCACCGCTCAATATCAATGTAACCCCCAATGACTCAAATTGCGACCTACCCCTCGACAATACATCCAACTCCCTCGTGGTAATCGGTAACACCACATCCACAGCATGCGCAACACAAGCCCCCAACACCGCCTCCAAATAAGCCCCCTCATCACTGCTCGGTGGTACCACCAAAAAAACATCACACAACTGACGGCCATAAGCATGCGCATTCACATCCCCCGCCACAATCCGCCAAGCAGATTCCTCGCGCAAACACCGACAAATACCCGCAAAACCCGGTGCACCCGCACCAGAAGGAATCAATACAGTAACGGAATTGTCTGTAATCATCTACCTGCAAAAGAAGGCATTATCCCCAAAAGGATAACCTCCCCCGCTAATTAATTGGCAAACGGATCTGAATACTTCGGATTGCTGATGAAAGAAACATCCGTCAATGTGCGCAAAAACGCAATCAACGCATCCTTCTCCTCCGACGTGAAATTCATCCGCTTAGGATTGCCACGGTCATCCTTCAAATTGGCATCCAAATGAGGATGAGCCTGTATGCCCCTACTGTAATGGTCAATCACACTTTCCAAAGTACCAAAACGACCGTCGTGCATGTAAGGACCGCTCAACTCAATGTTGCGCAAACTTGGAATACGGAACTTGCCATTCCCCTTCCCATTGTCGGCATACGTCTTGTCCAACCCAATATTGGCAGTACCCGCAACCGTGGGCGCACCATAAGCCCCACCTGGATCGTCAGGCGCACTGAAATTGGTGCCGTTGTGACACTTAAAACAAGACGCTCTCTCAGAGAAAAACAAGTCGTGACCCATCTTCTCCATCATCGTGAACTGCGCCAATCCCTCATTTACCTTGTCGTTCTTGGAATTCATCGTTACCATCGACGTTACAAAATGCGTAATCGCCAAAGAAACCTTCCTGCGGGTAATCTCCGTAGATCCAAAGGCTTCCTGAAACAACGGACCGTAAAAATCCGTGGCCGCCAACTTCTTCTCCAACATCTCGTCAGACTCCATACCCATCTCGATGTGGTCGAATACCGGACGCAAACTCAAATCCATGGGCGACTGCGCGCGTGAATCCCAAAACAAATTATTAAAGCTTACAGGGTTGTTGATGCTCATGCTGTTTCTGCGCGTAACCTTGCCACCGAAACCTACACTCACAGGCATGCGGTCGCTGAAACCCAACGACTGGTGATGACAACTGCCACAAGAAACCGTGTTGTTCAAACTCATGCGCTTGTCGTAAAACAAAACGCGACCCAATTTCGCACTGGCATTGCTAAACGTATTCGCCGCCTCCTGCATGTCCTTGTCCACACTGCCTCCCCCCGTATTCGGAAAGCCCATGTTGGTGAACCTGAACGACCTGCCCAAAATCATATCCTTCACGCTCAATGAAGAGCCATTAACCATCGTAACATGCTCGTAATCAAACGATGACGCGTTCGCCAAATTGGGCGTTTTCAACGCAACACCCCCGATGGGATTGTCGCCATCACAGGCCACCATGCCCACCATTGTAAGCCCCGTTACGCCAGCTAAAATCAGTCCTGTCAATTGTTTGCTCTTCATCATTTTGTTTAATTTTACGTGAAATTTCAACGAAATTATAGGTAAAGATGTGGCGAAAATCGCAAATAGCCAAATTTATTCGGCGAAATTCACAGATACTTAGTTCATCTCACTTTTCACAAACAAATGAATTTAACTCCACAGAGATTGGTTAAGTTTGCTAAATGCTCGATTTTCACAACCATTTACTTCCCGGCATCGACGATGGATCACCTGACATTGAAACATCTCTCATGCTCTTCCAAGGAATGGCTGACTTGGGATTTAACAACATTATCTGCACGCCACACATCATTGCAGATACCCATCCGAATTCGCCGGAAACTATTGAAAACGCAGCCAATTACCTAAAAACAGAGACGCAGAATTTGGGGGTGCATCTAGACTTTCGATATGCTGCCGAGTACATGTTGGATGATACCTTTCAACATGCTCTTGCCACCAAACAACCCCTGCTCAAGTTGCATAAAAACCGCATTCTGGTGGAATTTAGCTACATCCAAAAACCCAGTCGCGTCGAGAATTTTAGTTTTGATTTACAAATCGCAGGCTACGAACCCGTACTCGCCCACCCAGAGCGATACATGTATTACCACAAGCAACTTGGATTTTACGAACATCTCAAAGATTTGGGTTTTGAATTGCAACTCAATCTGCTCTCTTTAACACCTTATTATGGGAAAGATGTTCAGCGGGTAGCAAACCACTTGCTGAAAAACAAACTATATGATTTTGCGTGCACAGACATGCACCATACCAGACATTTAGAGGCAATGAAAGCCCATTTTACGGCAGATTCTCTGAAAAAGCTATACGATGAATTCGGGCTAAAAAACCACGAATTGGCGATCGATTAATACCCGAACAAATCCTCAATCTTTAGCTCTATTACCTTGCCGTAGCGCGACAAATCCTCCTTCTTCACCCGGTTTCTGTCAGCCACAACCACCAGCGAATACGGTTTGCCACTCACCCGTTCCTTGTGGAAATTGGCGATGTCAACCATACCCAAGGTCGATAACTTCTTGTAGTTCTCCAGATTCGGTACCACCGTT
>JBJTNN010000232.1:0-2874 GCA_046074125.1 Bacteroidota bacterium | reverse complement strand
GGTTGTAGAACAATTTGTTGTACGTAAAATGCGTGAACATTGGATCTTGTTGCGCCTCAACCATCCAAGGGGCCAACAACCCCGCAACGGCCAATATTCTTCCCAGTATTTGTTTGTTCATACTTTTAATGGAGTATCTCTTAAAAACAAAAATGAATCAAAATCGCCACATTGCCAAACATTTTTGACAAAGGTGATGCACATCCGCCCAAACTCTGCGCGGATTTTACGTCGCTTCTAACCCATTTCAATCCCCAAAAACCCAAGTATGTTCAAACCTAATTCTTCGAACAACGAACTCCTAAATCCAAACACAAAGCATTGTATTTCATTAATTTAAAAGAAATCAAACCCATGCATAAGCTACACAATCACGGATTATTTGACTGTCCCGTGTGACCAATAAATGATTCACCCAAAACACTCATCGAAAAGTTAAAAAAATAATCGGGAATAACTGGTGGAAAAGTTAGACGTTGAGTGTCCTCCCGCAGCCGTATCATTGTATTCTAATATATACACAAAACATGGCTGAAATATTGGTCATCGACGACGAAGCGCCGATCCGCGAAACCCTCAAGGAAATCCTTGAATACGAGAATTACTCAGTAACTACGGCCGACGACGGCAACAAAGGACTTCAACTCATCCAGAAAAATGAATTTGATGTGGTTTTGTGCGACGTTAAAATGCCGGGCATCGACGGTATGGAATTGTTAGACCGAGCCCAAGCGTTACGTCCCGATTTGCCATTCATCATGATTTCGGGTCATGGTAACGTAGAAATGGCCATCGACGCAACCAAAAAAGGCGCCTACGATTTCATTACCAAACCACCCGATCTCAATCGCCTGCTGATTGCCATTCGCAATGCCATCGACCGCAACAATTTGGTGAGCGAAACCAAAGTTTTGAAGCGGAAAGTGGCCAAAACGTTCGACATCATCGGTGAAACCCCGGCCATCGGAAAAATCAAGGAAACCATTGAAAAAGTGGCCCCTACCGAAGCCCGCGTGCTCATCACCGGAGAAAATGGCACTGGAAAAGAGCTGGTGGCCCGCTGGCTCCATGAAAAAAGCAACCGTGCCTCCTACCCCCTTGTTGAAGTAAACTGCGCTTCCATACCCACAGAACTCATAGAAAGTGAATTGTTTGGACATGAAAAAGGCAGCTTTACGTCCGCCATCAAACAGCGCATCGGAAAGTTTGAACAAGCCCATGGTGGCACCCTTTTCTTAGACGAAATTGGCGACATGAGCATGGCCGCCCAAGCCAAAGTGCTTCGCGCGATACAAGAAGGCAAAATCACCCGCGTGGGGGGCGACAAAGAAATCAAAGTGGATGTTCGCATCGTTGCGGCTACCAACAAAAACCTGCTGGAGGAAATCGAAAAAGGCAACTTCCGGATGGATTTGTACCACCGACTCAGCGTGATCCTCATCCATGTACCTACCCTTAACGAGCGCACCGAAGACATTCCCTTGATTGCCAACAACTTCTTGGTCGACATTTGCAACGACAACAGCATCCCGGTAAAATCTTTTACCCCCGATGGATACCAGGCGCTGCAAGATGTGAACTGGACGGGCAACATCCGCGAGCTGCGCAACGTGGTAGAGCGTTTGGTTATCCTTTGTGGTGAAAAAATCACAGGCGAAGACGTTTACATGTTCTCAAACCCAGCACAACGTGGGGCCGACCCCTTTGGTGTGGTGGATGACTACAAAACCCTGCAAGACTTCCGCGATTGGGCCGAAAAAGTATTCATCGAACGCAAATTGGTGCAAAACGGTTGGAACGTGGCCAAAACAGCCCAAGAGATTGATATTCAACGCAGCCACCTGTACAACAAAATTGAGAAGTACAGTTTAAAACGACGTTAATTCATGGGGGCGCCCCTGGGAATCGACCTAACACTTGCGGCTGATTTACTCAGCCAAGGCAAGCTCGTGGCCATTCCCACCGAAACGGTTTACGGACTTGCAGCCAATGGCTTAAATCCCGACGCGGTGGCGGGCATTTTCTCTGCAAAAAACCGACCCACCTTCGACCCCCTCATTTTGCATGTGGGCAGTATCGAGCAGGCAAAATCTCTGTGCAGTGCTTGGCCCAGTGCCGCAGACACCCTAGCCAGAACATTTTGGCCCGGCCCACTCACACTGGTTTTGCCCAAAGCCGACATCGTCCCCCCATTGGTCACTGCCGATAACCCTACCGTGGCTGTGCGCATGCCCAACAACGCCATGACGTTGGCGCTACTCAGTAAAATACCATTCCCGCTGGCCGCGCCTAGTGCCAATCCTTTCGGCTATGTGAGTCCCACCAACGCCCATCACGTTGCCGATCAATTGGGAGGGCGCATCGATTACATTCTCGATGGCGGAAGATGTGCCATTGGCATCGAAAGCACCATCGTTTCAGTGGCTCTGGACAATTCCGTCACCGTATTGCGTTTGGGCGGTTTGGACCTGGAATCAATCACTGAAGCGCTCGGAAAACCCGTGAATGAGGTGTTGAGTATGCACAGCAATCCCCAGGCGCCGGGACAGTTAGACCAGCACTACTCTCCAGGATCAACCATGATTGCCTGGAGCCCTGAAAACACCGACCTCCACAATGCCCCTTGGGCCCTGCGAACTACTGAGAAAATCGGGATGATGTGGTTTTCGCAACAGGGGGCGCAACAATGGCTTTGTTCGCAACACGTTGAGGCAGTTGAAAACACCGTTGACGTGAAACACTATTATTTGTCGGTTGATGGAAGCGACAAAGAGGCGGCGATGAATTTGTTTGGGACGTTGAGACAGTTCGACAAAGACGGTTGCACGCGGGTATATTTTGAGTGGGCGCCAGAAAGTGGATTGGGCCGGGCGA
>JBJTNN010000231.1:0-2912 GCA_046074125.1 Bacteroidota bacterium | reverse complement strand
CCAAAACAATTAATGTACCTTTGCACCAACATGAAGTTCGGTGTTGTCATTTTCCCTGGCTCTAACTGCGACCAAGACCTCATCAAGGTCCTACAAACGTACACAAGTGAACCCGTGCTCAAACTTTGGCACAAAGACACTGACCTGCAAGGTTGTACCCACATTTTTGTGCCCGGCGGTTTCTCCTACGGAGATTACCTGCGTTCTGGTGCCATCGCCAAGCTGTCTCCCATCATGACCGCCGTAGCCGATCACGCCCAAAACGGTGGTTTTGTCCTGGGTATCTGCAACGGATTCCAGATTCTGTGCGAAAGTGGCTTGCTGCCCGGCGCCCTCCTGCGCAACACCAACATGAAGTTTAACTGCAAAAATGTTCACCTCAAAGCAGGCAACACCCATTTGATCGCCACCCGTAAAATCGATGCCAACGAGGTGCTTTGTGTGCCCATCGCCCATGGTGAAGGTCGTTTCTACTGCGATGAACAAACCTTGGCCGACATTGAAGCGAACGGACAAGTGTTCTTCAGATACTGCGATGCAGACGGGAATATCACCGACGAGGCCAACCCCAACGGGTCCCTCAACAACATCGCCGGCATTTCCAATACCACCAAAAACGTGTTTGGCATGATGCCACACCCCGAACGCTGCGCCACCGACTACCTGCTCAATACCGACGGGAAGAAAGTGTTCGATAGCATTTTCTAAGTTTCACCGACAACTGTTTGCCGTTGGTCGATATTCGACCTTTTCACGCTTTTATCCGACAACAAATTGGGGGTAGGATGCGTCTATTGTGTATATCGCCCAAAACCTAATTACAAAAAGCCATGAAAAGCAGCGCAAAATCAAACAGCAAAGGGGTTACTATCAAAAAAATCACTCCCCGACAACACACAGACCGCAGCCTTTCGCAACAAGCCGCTGGGGTTTAACAAATTTTCCTTTACGCTCGATATAATCAGCGTACTTTCAACGTGTCAGCAGGTGATGCAACCACCCAAGCCTCACCCAACACATTTTTCTTTTCAATTTATTGACTCTCCTTGAGTCGCTCCGCATTTTCCGCCACTTGCAATGCGTTCAAAATTTCCTGAATGTCACCGTTCATGATGGCCGACAAATTATACAAAGTCAGACCAATTCGATGATCCGTAACCCTGCCCTGTGGGTAGTTGTAGGTTCTGACTTTCGCACTTCTATCGCCCGTACTCACCAGCGTTTTCCGTCGCGAAGAAATAGCCTCCATGTGCTTGGTGTATTCAATTTCGTAGAGCTTGGTCGCCAACATTTTCATGGCTTTCTCTCGGTTTCCAAGCTGGTTGCGTTCGGTCTGACAAACGACCACCAACCCTGTGGGAATGTGGGTTAACTGAACTTTGGTTTCTACCTTGTTCACATTCTGTCCGCCCGCACCACCACTCCTACTGGTTTCCATTTTTACATCGGCAGGATTCAGTTGCACGTCTACCTCTTCTGCTTCGGGCATAACAACCACACTCACCGCAGACGTATGAATTCTTCCTTGGCTTTCTGTGGCCGGTACCCGTTGCACACGGTGAACCCCGCTTTCGTATTTTAGCACCCCATAGGTTCCGGGGTAAGGCACTTCAAAAATGATTTTGCTGTAACCACCCGCGGTTCCCTCTGTGTCATCAACCACAGAAATGGGCCAACCCATGTCGTCGCAGTACCGCTGATACATGCGAAACAAATCTCCAGCGAAAATTCCGGCTTCGTCGCCGCCCGTTCCTGCGCGAATTTCCACAACGGCGGGCTTGGCATCTTCGGGATCTTTGGGTAGCAATTGAATGCGGATTTTCTCTTCGAGTTCCACTTGCAAGGGCTCCAATTCATCCAGCTCTTCCTTGGCCATGTCGCGCAGCTCCTTGTCTTTCTCGTTTTTTAGGATATCACGCGCTTCCACAATGCGGTGGTAGCAATTCTTGTATTCAAAATAGGTCTGTACGATTTCTTCCAGATCGCGGTATTCCTTGTTCAATTTGGTGAACCGTTTCACGTCGCTGGCCACTTCCGGACTGCTCAACAGCAATTCTATTTCTTTAAAGTGGGCGTAAACGGCTTCGAGTTTTTCAAGCATGCTGCGGCAAAGATACCGATAGTTTTGGTTCTCTTAGGCGGATTGGCGGAAGGAAGTGTTTGGAAATGTTTTGGGAAAGCCCGCGATTTTACTGTTTTTGTACTTTCGCTGGTTGATGCGATGGCCATTGCAACAACTGCATGGATTCGCCGTTGAACACCGCATACTGACTGCCGTGCAACCATTCTCCAAGGTTGATGTACCGCGAATGGTTCACCGACACATCCAGTACCAGATGACGATGTCCGAACACATAGTAATCCGCCGCTTTTGGGGAAGATGCGTGGGCCGATACAAACTGTGCGAGGTGCTCTTTGGTATTGCCGAGATAATGATCTTCTTTAGGATTTTGCGACAGGCGACTTTTTTTACTCAGGGCATGTGCCAGGGCGATGCCCCAGTTGGGATGAATCCATTGAAAAAGTAAGCGAGCGAAGCGAGCGGTGAAAAATTTTTTCAATAGTTTGTACGATCGATCACCCGGACCCAATCCATCACCATGATGAACGAAGAATTTTTTACCTCTATACTCAAACTCATGCTCGTTAGAAATCAATACAACGCCACACTCCTTCACCAAATAATTGGAAATCCATAAATCATGGTTTCCAGGAAAAAGATATACGGGAATTCCCTGATCTGTCAACTTGGCCACAGCACCCAAAAACCGGACAAATCCCTTGGGAACACTTTTTTTATACTCAAACCAAAAATCAAACACATCCCCAACCAAGTAAATAGCATCTGCTTGAGGTGCACAGTAATTCAACCAATCAACTATGGATTTTTCACGCTCCAAAGAAATCACTTC
>JBJTNN010000230.1:0-6610 GCA_046074125.1 Bacteroidota bacterium | reverse complement strand
TTTGTGCCGATAGCGAAGCGAAGAGGTGGGCTGTGATGAGCAGGAATAGGGTTCTCATTGACAGCTACCTCCTTTCAACCAGATGGTTTCTTTTTCGGGGACAATTTCCATGTTGAATGTTTCTTGGATGATTTCGAGGATGTTTTGGATGGGTTCATTTTCAAATGTTGCGGTGAGTTTACACTGCATCAAATGGGGCTTTTCAATTTTGATGGTTACGCCATAGGTTTGACTCAGGATTTCCGCAACCACGAGCAACTCTGTTTGCTTGAATTGCAATATTTTGCTGTTCGGCGCGGGGTTGTTTTTATTGGTTTGCGGGGCTGGATTGACGATTGTGGCCGACTTGCTTTCAGACTTTGGCGATGCGTTGTTGCGCACATCTTTGGTTATAGTTGTTTTTTCTGCCTGTGAAACTTGGGATGGAACAGCTCTATTTGAAGGGATTGTTTTAGTGGCCGTAGATACTGGTTTGCTTCGGTATTGCTGGATTTTGTAAACGGTTCCGGCGGTAACGCTCGCACCAACTGCAGCCCATAATAACAATTTTTTCAGGGTGAATTTGGCGATGGTTTTAACGGGGGCTGTAGTTAGTAGGGAGGCGGATACCGCCGAGGCACCCAATTTTACTGAAACGCTTTTCCAAGCATTGTCGACATTGGGTGTCCAGGGGTTAGAGGGCTTGGCAAGTTGCCAAATCGACTCATCCTGGGGGCTGTTGAAGCCAAAGGTTTCTGGATTTTTCATGGGGTTGAAATGATTAGAAATGCGAGCCACAGTAGGGCGTGAGTAGAAAGTTTGATTTTGAGAATTTGCATTGCTTTGTGCAAATGGTACTCTACATTTTTTAAAGAGAATGAGAGTGTTTCGGCAATCTCTTTGTGACTGAGTCCGTGGAAACGACTCAGTATGAAAGTTTGTCGGGTAGTCTCCGACATTTCGCCCAGCGCTTTAGAGAGGGCGGATTCCAATTCTTTGGTCTGTACGTGTGACTCTGGGGAGGATTCGCTTTGGGTGCCCCAGTACTGATGAATGTGGTACTTGGCATGTTTGCGTTGAACGTTCAGGTGTTTTAGGGCGTTGAGTGAACGACTATAAACGGTTTTAAACAGGTAGGCACGGGGGTTGATGGGCAGTGCTTTTTGTTGGTAGTCTTCCCAAAATTTGAGAAAAATTTGCTGTACGATGTCTTCGGCTTCTTGGGTTGAACCGAGGAAGGTGAGGGCGTATCGACACAGGTCGGCATAGTTGTCATAAAACAACGTTTGCAATTGCGACTCTGATAGCGAAGCGGATTGTAGGGCACTCACGGGGGTAAGACAACGAAGTAGCGAATTACCCTAAAGATAAAGAGAAAAATTGCAGAATTTCTGATTCAGGAGGTATGATTTCCTTTCTCAAAAATTGAAATGATCAAAATGAGTACTTTACACCCAATTTGAAAGTTACACCGGAGAGCGAATAATGGTCTCGGTTAATTTCATACGGTGAGTTTTCGTCAATCACAACATTTGGATCATAGTAATATTGATCCATGAAGTTCATTTCTTTTGTGCGAACACTCAAAGTTGAAAGTACATCAACACCATTAAGATAGTATTTTGTGAGGGTTCCCTTTTGGGTAATTAAACTGGAGGTGGAGGTAAGTATTTCGCCATTGATTGAAAAATTCTTATAAACGGGGTAGTTGCAACCAATGGCAGCATTGGTTCCGAGGCTTTGTTTCAATGAAATTTCTCTTGTGTAGTCGTAATCATCGCCCCCAAATTCAGTAAAGCGCGAATGGTTGGTTAGAATTCCTTTGCCAAAACTCACTCCAATTTTGCTATATAATTCGATTTTTTTAAAGGGGACGAACAGGACGATGGATGGGTTGATTTTCCAATTGTTTACCGAGATGTCGCTGGATTGTTTGTAGGAATTTGTTAGCCAATTTTTATAAAATGATACACTTGAATTGGTCGAATAATTGACTTCTAAACCCACTTGGTTTGTGATTTTATATCCAAGGGTTGCGTCGGCGCTTTTTCCTTTGTAGAAAGATACTGATTGACCAACGTAGGTGTAGGCGCCGATGCTGTCCATAGATAAATCGCTAACGCTAAATAGGCCAGCGCTTGTTTTGGACAAGGGTATGTTTTTGCCTGCAGAGATATTTACATAAAATCGTTGGGCAATTCCTGATTGATGGAATGTCAAGATGGTGATGATCCAGAGCGTTGCTTTTTTCATGTTTGCTTTAACTTATTGATAGCAAACATATGGGATAAATATTGGTAATTTTAATTCCTCGATTTTTTTGTGGTCCCGCCGCGAATCGAACGCGGATCTAAAGTTCCGGAGACTTTCGTAGTATCCATTCTACTACGGGACCATGCAAAGAACTGCGATTATTGGGGTGCAAAGATAAGGCAAAGGGGCGGCCAAAATGGCCGCCCCTTTGAAAATATCGGACAACTAACCAACGGTGAATGTTGTGAAGGAATCTAGTCGTCGAAACCGTTAGGCTGCGCTGCGCCAGAACTTCGCATACAAAGCACCTACGATGGCATAGGGTACAAAGGCATCCAACAAATGGGCCCAGATATCGGGGGTTTGATACCAAATGAAATTGGTGTAGGGCACAACCAAAAAGGCGAAGAATCCCACGGTGCAGGCGTACAAAATCGATTTGGTGGTATTTATATCTGCGATTTTATCCATCAAGCCGAACAACAAGAATATGGCCAAAATATCGACGAGCAAACCGCGCAACATGGGCATAATCATTCCGGTATTTCGGCTGCTGTGATAGTTTACCATGGCCCAGGGTTTCCCTTGAGATTCTTGGGCGTATTTCTGTTGGTCATCGGCTGTGGAATTGTCTGGCGGTCTTGGAATAACGTATTGCTTATTCTCCAAATTCAACGAATTCAGGAACGAAAGTATGGTGTCTTGTTTTTCGGTGTAGGCTTGGGCACTGCCGTGGAAATTGGCTCCAGCGAAAGAAATGAACTGGTAGAAAAACAGTACCAATCCACCCAACAATGCGCGATAAAATGTTTTCATGGGGGCAAGTTGCCCGTAAAAGTTGAATTTTACAAGCAATTCAACGAAAGTTTACACAACAAGGGTTAGGGTTGGCTTAATTCTCGGCCGGAGGCATCAATCCAGAGCGTTCTTTCTCCTTTGAGGGCATACCAATAACCCGGGAACTCGGTATCAGTGATTGCGTCATAAACTATGGGTACAATGACTTCGCCAAAATTGTTCACCACACCCCATCGGTCTTTCTGTTTTACCATGTATTGAGAGGGTTTTTGCGACAGTATAATTTCTTGATACTGCGGTTTTAAACTCCACTGCATCGAGGGCAAGCACAGCAATCCCACGGCTGATCCACCCATTCCATTGGGTCTGGTGGCAAACCATTCATGGTCGTTGATGCGCGACAAAGACATCAATGTATCCTTGAGTAATACTTTGCCATTGGCATGGGTGATAAACCAATAACTGCCGATGGGCTCCAACAAAAGGGTATCGGTGAGTTGTTGCAGGTCTAGGCTTTTTACTTTTCGCACCGTTTTGGTAAAGGCGTGATAAAGGATCCAATTTTTCTTTTGTCGGGCATAAACCATCCCATCACCGTAGAGTCGGAAATCGTCGATGGTTCCTTTGATGGGCAGGGTAAATTCTCCTTTGGAGTAGTAGAAGTTCCATCTTTTATTTTTCAGCAGGGCGATGGTGCTGCCGACCAGGAGCGACTTTTCATAAATTGGGGGCACTAAAATTTTGCCAAGGGTATCGATGATGCCCCATCCATTTTGTTGCACCAGGGTATAGGGTTTGCCGAAATCTACGGCTTCTGAGTATTGAGCGCTGCAGCGGATGGTATCGCGCCATAGGCAATAGCCGTCGTTAATTTTTCCCATGAACCGTCCGAATGGGAGCGTGGCCATGCTCTCATAGGCAAAGGGCGTGAGCGATGTGCCGAGGGTATCGATGAGGGCCCAATTGTCGTTGATTTTGGCTGCACATCGGTTTCTGACCCACAATTTTACGGGGGCTTCGGTGGGTTCATTTTCCCAGGTTTCAAACCCGATGGCATCGAAAATGGGCGAGGTAATTAATTTGCCAGATTCGTTGAAGAGGGCCCATTTTTTTCCCAATTGCAGGGCACCGCGTTTGGCGGCAGTATCGTAGCGCAGATTTTCAAATTTACAGGGAAGGATTTCTTTCCCGCGGTTGTTTAGGATGCCCCACCGACCGCCTCTTTGCACGAAGGCCATCGTATTGGAAAATTGAAAAACGGTTTCGTAGTTGTTTTTGGTGAAGGGTTTGCCATCTTTGGTGATGTAGCTATATTCAATCAATCCAAAAGTATCGGTTCGCATGACCAGTGCGCAACCGGGGATCAGGGTGGCGCCGCTCTCAACGAAATGGTTTTGATAATGGTTGAGGGCATAGGGGTAAGCCATTTTATAATCCATTTCCATCCAGGGCTGGAGGGTGGATGAATCGGCAAAATAAAATCCTTCTTTGTAGGGCTCTTTGGCTTTGTCGTAGGCGATGGGAATGGGCTTCACCGTGAGCGAACGCAACAGAAACTGCGCCCTAAAGGTGAGGTCTGTGCGCTGCAATGGCGGCGACAATTGCGATTTGAGGAAAGCTTCATAGGCTTCCACGGTGTTGAGTTGTTGGGCGCGCTCAAAGGCCAATCCTTCCAATCGTTGCAGGATCTGATTTTTTTGGGGCGCTTTGGGGTATTGCGATAGAAAGCGACGGTAACTCTGCTCTTGGTCTTCCACGGTGGCCAGTTCAAACTCCCATTGAACCAGGGTGTCTTCGGCCCGTTGAATCATGGCTTTGGTTTGGGCGTTGGGTTTTTTGATGGACAGGAGCTGTTGACGTCGGGCCGATAAAGCCGCAATGTTCCGCGTTTGCATCAGCGAATCAAATTCGAGTTGATCGATGAAGGCCAATTGGGTTTCTATGCGTTTTTGGTAGGCTTTGAGGGCGATGGACTCAAATTTTGGCGTTTTCAGGGCCGTATCGATGCCATTTTTTTGTTTGGCGGCCCATTGTTGAAAATGAAGTGCTTCCAGCTGTTGAATTTGCTCTTGGTACCCGGAGAGCCACTGTGCTTGGACTTGCAATTCTATTAAGATTCTTCGGGCTTGAGTGAGGGTGCTATTGCTTTCTCCGTTCCAAAATTGGGTGGTTAAATCGAACAGCAGGGTATCCGTGTTGTGGTAGGTGAGCTGATATTTTTGTTGGTACTTTTCCCACTGTTTGGCAGTGATGTCGTTTCCTTTTTTGTCGAAGGCGGGCTTGGCCCAATACCGCATCGCATTAAATCCGTATTGGATGGGAGAGAATGGTTCTTTTTCGTTGGGCAACATAGCCATTGCGTGATGCCAAGCGGGGTTTGTGCTGTCTTTGGTAAAGGTTCTTTTCGATAAGATGAGGGCCGCTTCTTGGAATTGGATGCGAATTGCAGAGGCCATGATGGCTTGCACCGGCATGGTGGGCGATACTTTTTTGAATGTTTGCTTTTTAACCGATGATTTTGCTGACTGTCTGATCAGTTTCAAGGCATCGGCGATGGGGTCGGCATGCATCTGCTCTACCAAGCCCAACAGGCAAGTGGTGAGTAGCAGGAATCGCGATAGGACCGACTTTTTCATTCGCGCGAAATGTGCAAACCTTGTGCCATAAATGGCCTTGGTCTGGGTTTTTCTGCGAATTAGTACTGCGGGTGCTGGGGTTTGTTTTGCAGGATGTCTTCGATGCGCTGCATTACCTCTGTAGTGAGCAGGGGCAGGATGCTTGGAGCGGTGAGGGTTTCCTGCAATTGTTCGGGTTTGGTGGCGCCGAGAATTACGGTGCTAACATCGGGGTTCTTGAGGCACCAAGCCACACCCAATTGGGGCATGGAAACATTCAGGTCGGATGCCAGCGCCATGAGATTCTTCACTTTTTCGGCGTGTGATTCTTGCAGCAACCTTTCGGCAAGCCAGCCCAATTCATCGCGGTTTAGGCGTGCTTCTGAGGGGGAGTGGTTGAGGTATTTTCCGGTGAGGTAGCCACTGGCAAGCGGACTCCAGATGGTGGTTCCCAGTCCTACGGTTTTATAAATTTGGCTGTATTCCACTTCTACTTTGTCGCGCACCAACATGTTGTACTGGGGTTGCTCAACCACCGGACCGATGAGGTTGTAACGTTGGGCAACCGCATGTGCTTCCATGATTTCTTGGGCGCTCCATTCGGAGGTGCCCCAATAGAGTATTTTGCCAGAGAGGATGAGTTGGTGCATGCTCCAAACCGTTTCTTCTATGGGGGTTTGTTTATCGGGGCGATGGCAGAAATACAGATCGAGGTAGTCTACTTGCAAGCGTTGCAGGGCTTGGTTGCAGGCTTCAATAATGTGTTTGCGGTGGAGTCCTTTTTGGGTGGGCACTTTTGCGCCGGCGCCGAAGAAGACTTTTGAGCTAACGATATAGGAATCTCTGGACCAGTTTTTCTTTTTCAGGATTTGGCCCATCACCACTTCTGAGGCGCCGGCGGCATATACTTCAGCATTGTCGAAGAAGTTGACGCCTGCCTCATAGGCGATGTCCATCAATCGCTC
>JBJTNN010000229.1:0-2531 GCA_046074125.1 Bacteroidota bacterium | reverse complement strand
TTTGTTTTTGTGAATTCCGCCAAGAAGCGATCATTTCAACCCTTAATTCCACCTTACGGATTCCATTTTTGCAGTCTTTTGTCAACCTCATCAAACATCCTCCCCAACCCAAAACACAGAACCAATGTTAGAACATCGACTGGTATTCTTTTCTAAATTCTGCCAAAGTCTGATTATTCAATGACGCCGCCCTGGAAATCGAAATTTGCTCCTCAACAAGCGCGCGAAACAACAACTGCTTAAAACGATGAGCTTGCTCAGAACCCAAATATTCCACCGGTTCATCCGCTCTCCAATTCATTTGCCTCATCAAAAAGAAAAACTGTTTGGCATAACTCTGACTAATAATCCCACAATCTCGGGCTCTCATAACAATGGCCTGCATAGAAATCCCATACTGTTTTTTAATCTCCCCTAATTCATTTACTGACAATTTATTTCTTCGCTCTCCAATCTCCATTTTCAACACGTTCTCAGGCAACAATAGCGACCCCGCAAATTGATGACACAACACCTCCTTTTGTTTTTCAGTAACCTCACCAAACTTCAATAACAAGTGCGCCAACTCATGCAAAAGTGTAAATCGAACTCGCTCTGGTTTCGATAGTTTATTGAGGTTGTAAGCGATCACGGGAATGCTTCCATTCACCCGAGTCTGAAGTCCATCAAAACCATCATTCATCCACAAATCCAACACCTTGATATTTTTGTCCTCCAAAAGTTCCACTATGTTGTAAATGGGACCATCGCCCAAACTCCACCTCTCCCTGAGCAAAGCTGCTGCCCTGCTCACTTGGTTGTAATTCACCACTACCTCGAAATCTTTCAGGCAATCGTCGAAGTCATGAGAAAGTCCTAAAATCTCTTCCAGCTCCAAATAACGCGACAACTTTTCTTTGGTAACCTCACGAATTACAATCGCCTCCTTTTGCGGCATTCTTCCCAATTTTCGGAATTCAATTTCACCCAATTCTATGGGCAACTCACGAAAAAAATACTCAGAATCAACGCCCATTACTTGAGCCAACCGCTGAATTTTCTGACTGTCAGGCATTACCTCTCCCCTTTCGTAACGATACAGTGATTGTCGTGTCCACTCGTTACCCAACGCATTGGCTAAATCTTGGAGCGAATAACCTTTCATGAGGCGGGCCGACTTAAAACGTTGTGCAAAGAGTTTTTTCATTTTCTCAGTATCTCTTGGTTTACAAAATTACAAAATTAATTCACCCATTATTTATTTTTTGTAAACCAATTCTTCTTTCCAGTAGAACCCAACCCATCGCCCAAAACCTTTCACTATCACAAACTTACCCTCCGCATGCAAATGAAAAAAGAGAAAACTTTATTGATTTTCGCAAAAATTACTGTCCTACACCCACCCCAACCGCATTCCCAATCCAACTCCTCAATCCCCCCATCCCAAAAAACCCCTAAATTTGCACTTTCCCTAGTTCATGTTCGAATCCGAAATCGCCAAACGAAAAACTTTCGCCATCATCGCCCACCCCGATGCCGGAAAAACCACCCTCACAGAGAAATTCCTGCTCTTCGGAGGACAAATCCAAACCGCCGGGGCTGTTAAAAACAACAAAATCAACAAAGCCACCACCTCCGATTTCATGGAAATTGAAAAGCAACGAGGCATCTCGGTGGCCACCTCGGTGATGACCTTCCACTACAAAGAAAAGTGGGTCAACATCTTGGATACGCCCGGACACAAAGACTTCGCAGAAGATACCTACCGAACACTCACCGCCGTTGACAGTGTAATCCTGGTGGTGGACTGCGTAAAAGGGGTGGAAGAACAAACCGAACGACTCATGGAAGTCTGTCGCATGAGAAACACCCCCGTCATCATCTTCGTCAACAAAATGGACCGCGATGGAAAAGATCCGTTCGACCTGCTCGAAGAACTCGAAGCCAAACTCAACATCGGCGTGCATCCCATGAGCTGGCCCATCAACGGAGGAAAAGACTTCAAAGGCGTTTACCTGCTGCACAACCAATCGCTCAACCTGTTTGAAAGCAGCAAAACCAAAGTGGCCGACGATGTGGTAAAAATCAATGGCCTTTCAGACCCCCAAATCGATGCGATACTCAATGCGAAAGACGCCAGCAAGCTGCGCGACGATGTAGAATTGATCGATGGCGTGTACGGTGAACTGTCGCACAACGACTACCTCAGCGCCAACACGGCCCCCGTTTTCTTTGGATCGGCCCTCAACAGCTTTGGGATACAAGAACTCCTCGATACTTTCATCGAAGTGGCCCCCAACCCGCTCCCACGCGCCACCACCAAACGCGAAGTGGAACCCAACGAAGCCAAATTCTCGGGGTTCGTTTTCAAAATTCACGCCAACCTCGATCCCAAACACCGCGATCGCATCGCCTTTTTGCGGGTGTGTTCTGGCAAATTCGAGCGCAACAAAAACTTCAAACACGTGCGCTTGGAAAAGCAAATGAAATTCGCCAACCCCTACATGTTCTTGGCCCAATCCAAAGAGGTGATGGACGATGCCTACCCGGGC
>JBJTNN010000228.1:0-28867 GCA_046074125.1 Bacteroidota bacterium | reverse complement strand
CAACTTGATCAAAGACAATTCCGCACTCTTGTCTTTGCGGAACTCCTTCAAGTGCGCACTGATGAAATTGATTCTTTCAGTGAACATGGCAATCTGTCCTTCTGTACTGCCAGTATTGGTTGCAGCACCTCCGAAGGTGTTAAAAATTTCTTTCAGCAGTTAATTGCATGGCTATCTCAAATGGGAGGCAAAGATACAAAAACAATTTGAGTAAATGTGGATATTCTTGTGAAAAAGTTTGAAAAAGACTTCCTTTTTCATCCTTACCATATGCGACGAGGGCATGTGTGCTTTGAACTACCTTTGCACAATCCATGCGTGAACTCTTCTTTTTAAATCAATACCTCATAAAATATGGTAAAATGATGGTTTGGGGCATTCTGTTCGTCCTATTAACCAACGTTTTCTCAGCCTCGGTACCCGTTTTGGTTCGATTGGGGTTGGATGAGGCATTGAAACAGTCTTTGTGGATCACGGGGGAAGGTGATTCCTTAGCCTCTACCATTATTTTTCAAACAGCCCTGGCTTTTGGAATAGGCATTCTGTTGGTTGCCATAATCCGCGGCGTTTGCATGTACTACATGCGACAAACTTTGATTGTTGTATCCAGAAAGGTGGAATACGACCTGAAGAATCGGCTCTATCACAAATATCAAAAATTGGGTGAATCGTTTTATCGGAAACACATGACGGGTGATTTGCTTTCGCGCATGAGTGAGGATGTCTCCAACGTGCGCATGTACATCGGTCCGGCCATCATGTATTTCGCCAACATGATTTTTACGTTTGTTGTGGTGATTTATCAAATGCTACAGGCCAATGCATCGCTTACCGTTTGGGTGCTTTTGCCGCTGCCTGTTTTATCCTACTCTATTTATCAGGTGAGCAGACGCATGAACATGGGCAACAAATTGATTCAAGAACAACTTTCTCTCATAACAGCCAGTGCCCAAGAAACCTTTGCCGGTATACGCATCATCAAATCGTTTGGCATGGAATCTACCTTTAGTGCGAAATTCCAAGTTGAAGGAGAAGAGTACAAGCAACGCAATATGCGCTTAGCCAAAATCAACGCCTTGTTCTTTCCGATGATGCTTCTGTTGATGGGTTTAAGTACCTTGATTGTCATTTATTTGGGTGGGAAAGAGGTAGAAAAAGGGGCATTTACGCCGGGTAATTTGGCTGAATTTGTGATCTATTTGAATATGTTGATTTGGCCGGTGGCGAGTCTCGGTTGGACAACAGCATTGGTTCAAAAGGCAGCAGCGAGCCAGAAGCGGATCAATGAATTTTTGAATGCAATCGAACATCAAGAAGATCGTGGAACGCCGTTCCAATTAAAACAGAATATCACCTTTGATGGAGTAACGTTTACCTACGAGGGGAAAACGCAACCCGCATTGCGCGATATCACCTTGAAAATCGAGCAAGGAGAAATCATTGGTATTACAGGGAGAACCGGGTCCGGGAAATCAACATTGGTTCAATTGCTGGCCGGAATGTATTACGCTTCAGAGGATTCCCAACGGGTATTGGTTGATGGTGTGCCATTGCAAAAAATAGATTTGCACGATTTTCGTCGGCACCTAGCCTATGTACCCCAAGATGTGTTTCTTTTTTCGGAGACCATTCGCGACAACATCGCCTTTGGTATAGAGACCGGGGAGATTTCGGATGAAGACCTGCAAAAAGCCGTACAAGCAGCCTGCCTAGAAAATGACATTCCGCAATGGCCTGAGGGCTTGAATACCCTTCTTGGTGAACGTGGTGTTAGTTTGTCGGGCGGACAAAAACAGCGTGTTGCATTGGCGCGTGCCCTGGTCAAACGCGCAGAATTGTATGTATTGGATGATTGTTTGAGTGCGGTGGATGCAGAAACGGAGCGACACATTATCGACCATTTATCACAATGGCTCAAGGATTCAACGGCGATTGTTGTAGCCCACAGAATAGCACCGCTAAGAATGGCCAATCGCATAGTTGTATTGGAGGAAGGGACGATCACAGACGTTGGAACGCATGATGAATTACTGGCTCGATGTGAATATTACCGCAATTTGAATGAAAGCCAAAGTGCTGAATTCCAATGAAAAACGGGCATCAAGCGTTAAATTGACACTTGTTTTTGATTTTATCTTACATTTGTGTGCAGAACCTCAATAATTTTTGCATATTTGCCAAGAGATTTGAGTTCTCGAATTAAAAAGAAGATGATGCAGGAAGAAAACTACAACAGAGATTCGCAAGAGGAAATCTATTCAAAGCGTGTACGTGCAGGAAAACGCACTTACTTTTTTGATGTAAAAGCTACCAGAAACAACGACTATTACATCACCATCACCGAAAGTAAGCGCAGCAAATACGATGACGGTAATTTTGTGAAGATGAAAATCCACTTGTACAAAGAGGATTTCAACAAATTCAGCGATGGTTTGGCCGAGACCATTGGTCACGTGAAAACTACCTTGTTGCCTGAGTACAATTTTGATGAGTACGATCGTCAAGACGACGATTATCAATAATCCTTGGGCGTTGATCGCCCAGAAAGTGCAGCAACTTTTTCTCTATCACCGGATTTAGCCTTGGCTTTTCCTATTTTTGTGCCGTGTTCAAACGTGTATTTATTTATGGCTTGGCATTTGGCTCATTAAGTGCCTCGATGCTGTTGGTGCAATACCTCAATGGTTTGTATAAAACCACCTCCTTTGTGGCCTTCTTTCCCATGTTTTTTAATTTGGTGATCCCTGGGGTGGGTGTTTATCTTTTCGTAAAGAGCTTGATGCACATGCAGACCGATAAGCCCATCAACATGGGTAAGGCCTTGTTTTTTTCGTTGATGATGTCACTGGTGATGGCGGCTACAAACATTGCGGCCTATCAGCATATCTATCACAACAAGACGGAAATTATTCAGGATTGGAAGAAGTTGCAATACGCTGCCATTGACAGAAATGTTGACAAAGACAGTAGCATCGCCGATGCAGATAAAGTCAAACAAAAAACACTCATGAAAGAAAACTTCGATGTGAAGATTTCTCCTTCATCTTTCGGTGGATTTGAATTGATGATGTGCGTATCCACAAGTATGGTAGTGGCATTGATGGTATTTGTGTGGAATATGAAGCGGGCACAATAACACGTTTTGAAAATGAAGAGATTGTTGGGTAGGATTTGGTTAGCGTGGGCGGGCTTTTGGTTCGTTGCCTTGTTTTTGCTGGTTTACCCATTGCTCATTCTGTTGTTAGCCTCGCCGAGAACCTACAGATTGGCTCATGGCTTACGCAAAATATGGGGTAGAGTTACTTCTGTTGTGGCTTTTGTAATTCCCCTTGTGCGCTATGAGCAAAAGTTGCCCCAAGATCAGCAGTTGATCTTTTGCCCCAACCATATTTCTTATCTCGATATCCTTACATGCGGTAGTTTTTTGCCGGGTTTCAATTTTTTCATGGGCAAGATAGAACTATCTCGGATACCTCTTTTCGGTATTTGGTTTAGAACGCTGGATATCGCGGTACACAGGGAAAGTTTACGCGGTTCCTACAAAGCGTTTGAGGATGCATCGAAGCAAATGGATGCCCTTGGGGCCAACTTGGTAATTTATCCAGAGGGAAGAATTCCTGATAATGCGCCCGTCATCAAATTTCCCTTCAAACCAGGGGCCTTTCGCCTTGCAATTGAAAAACAAATTCCCATTGTTCCAGTAACTCTGGCAGACAATCAAAAGCGATTTAACAGCGATACTTTTGATGGATCTCCCGGAATCATGCGCATGTTTATCCATGCACCGATTGAAACCAAAGGTTTGTCGATGGATGATATGCCCATGTTACAAGAAAGAGTGTACAATGTTATATCTTCACAACTCAAATCATTAGGCATACTATGAAAATCACCGAAAAAAGAGTCCAAGAGCTAGCCCATTTGTCTCGGTTGCAATTTGAAGGCGACAGCTTGAAAAAAATGCAAAGTGATTTGGAAGACATATTGGCGATGTGCGAAAAACTCAAAGAAGTGGATACAACAGGTGTGGAACCATTGATTTACCTCACAAACGCAGAAACGGTGTTGCGTGAAGATGTGGTTGTTCAAACCATTACACATGAAGAAGCCTTGCGCAATGCACCAAAAGCTGATAGCGATTTCTTCCGAGTGCCCAAAGTGATAGATGGCAATGGTTAACGCCCTCATTTCACTGCAGAATATTAGAAAAACCTACGTGCTGGGCGATCAAACCGTGCACGCCCTTAAGCAAATAGACCTAGATATTCATCAAGGAGAGTATGTGGCACTGATGGGGCCCTCGGGCTCTGGCAAAAGTACACTCATGAATATCATTGGTTGCTTGGATACCCCCTCGGCAGGTCAATATTGGCTCAATCAAAAAGAGGTGAGTCAAATGACGGACATCGAATTGAGTAAAGTTAGAAACGATGAAATTGGCTTTGTCTTTCAAACGTTCAATTTGCTTAACCGGTTGAGTTCTCTTGAAAATGTAGCCCTTCCATTGGTCTATGCTGGCGTTTCACAGAAAGAACGATTGGAACGAGCAAGAGAAACCCTGAACAAAGTGGGATTGGGGAATCGACTTGACCATAAGCCGAATGAATTATCGGGTGGACAAAGACAGCGAGTGGCGGTGGCTCGGGCACTGATAAACAATCCAAGTCTTTTGTTGGCAGATGAACCCACCGGTAACCTAGATACCCAAACGTCTCATGAAATCATGGGACTCTTTGAGGAAATTCATGCCGCTGGAAATACAATCGTCTTGGTTACCCACGAAGAAGATATTGCCAATCATGCGAAAAAAATCGTTAGGTTGCGTGACGGTTTAATTGCTTCATGATCAGTCCCATAATTGGTTGGTATTTCAAACAGCGTGTGCAAGAATTGCACACCAACATTGAGCGGTCGTTAGAGAACCAAGACAACCTTTTCGCTGAATTGATGGAGAAACTGTCGCTAACGGAATACGGTCGGAAGTTTGGCATCGAAAAAACGACAACCTACCCATCCTTTGCCAATAGAATTCCGATCGCAACATTTGAAGATTTTTTGCCCTACATTGAAAGAAACCAAAAAGGGGAGCAATCCTTGTTGTGGCCAGGCGATATCCGTTGGTTTGCCAAAAGCAGTGGCACCACCAGCAACGTTTCCAAGTTTATTCCCATGAGTTATGAGATCATGGAGCATAATCATTTTGAGGGTTCAAAGGAAGCGTTGACACAGTTTTTTAGTTTTTATCCTGAGGGAAAAATTTTCGATGGAAAGGGACTGTTGATTGGCGGTACCACCAAGCAAAGTGAAGAGGATCACACCTATTATTTTGGCGATCTAAGCGGCATTTTAATGGTGCATTTGCCTGCATGGGCCAATTGGAAAAGCACACCAGACGTCTCCGTGGCTACACTGGAAAGTTGGGAAGAGAAATTGGAAAAGATGGTTCAAATCATCAAAGATGAAAATGTAACCAGCGTGAGTGGGGTACCCACTTGGACCGCCGTAGTGATGCAGCGAGTGCTAGAAGTGACAGGAAAAAAGAACATCTTGGAGGTTTGGCCCAATTTTGAATTGTTTATTCATGGCGGCGTGAATTTTGAGCCCTATCGTGAACAGTTCAGAGCGTTGTTGCCCAGCGACAATGTGAAATATGTAGAAACCTATAATGCCAGTGAAGGGTTTTTCGGGGTTCAATATCAAGCCGATCGCAATGAGTTGGTATTGTTGACCCATTTGGGTATTTTTTTCGAGTTCTATCCAGCCAATGAGGCTCCTAGTGTAGAAAATTTAGTGCCGCTGTCTGACGTGAAAACGGGCATCAACTATGCCGTGGTTATTTCCTCCGTGGGTGGATTGTGGAGGTACATCATTGGCGATACAATTCAGTTCCACAGTCTCAATCCCTTCACCTTCAAAATTACTGGCCGAACCAAATTGTTTATCAATGCCTTTGGTGAAGAATTGGTCATCGAAAACGCCGAAACGGCCATATCCATCGCATGTCGCGAAATGGATGCCATTGTAACCGACTACACGGCCGCCCCCATTTACTTGGACCAAAGCGACGAAGCAGGACATGAATGGCTCATTGAGTTTTCCAAAGCGCCAGAAAATTTGGATGCCTTTGTTACCCTCCTTGATACAGAGCTGCAGAACACCAATGATGATTACAAATCAAAGCGAAAGGGCGATATGCTGATGAAAATGCCCAAAGTAACCGCTGTGCCTGCCCTTACCTTTCACGAATGGTTGAAGTCGAAGGGAAAGTTGGGCGGTCAGAATAAAGTACCCCGTTTGAGCAATGACCGAAAGATCATCGAAGAAATCAAGTCGATGATGGGATTGTAATAGAAGGCAAAATTGTATTTTTGTCTTTTATACACTTATGTACGGAGCCATTAAAGAACATTTGGCGGCAGAGCTGAAAAGCATTGAAGAAGCCGGCCTTTTCAAAAAAGAACGCATTATTACAACGCCCCAAGACGCAGTCATCAAATTGGCAGACGGCAGTGAGGTTGTAAATTTTTGTGCGAATAATTATTTGGGGTTGAGCAGCCATCCCCGGGTGGTAGAAGCGGCCAAACGCGCCATCGATACCCATGGATTTGGCATGAGTAGTGTTCGTTTTATTTGTGGTACACAAGACAGTCACAAGGAATTGGAAGCCAAAATTGCTGATTTCTATGGTACGGATGACACCATCTTGTATGCAGCGGCATTCGATGCCAATGGAGGTGTATTTGAACCATTATTAGGTGAGCAAGATGCCATCATCTCTGATAGTTTGAACCACGCTTCGATCATTGACGGTGTGCGATTGTGTAAGGCGATGCGTTTCCGCTACGAAAACAACAACATGGCGGATTTGGAAGCCCAGTTGATTGCCGCCCGTGAAAAAGGAGCTCGCTTCATTTTGGTAGTAACGGATGGTGTGTTTTCAATGGATGGCTATGTGGCTCAGCTCGATAAGGTTTGTGATCTAGCAGAAAAATATGATGCGATGGTCATGACCGATGAATGTCATGCCGCTGGATTTATTGGTGCCACAGGTCGAGGTACACCAGAATATTGTAATGTCATGGGTCGTGTCGACATCATTACCGGCACTTTAGGAAAAGCCCTGGGCGGTGCAATGGGTGGATATACCACAGGCAGAAAAGAGATCATTGAGTTACTTCGTCAAAGAAGCCGTCCATACCTTTTCAGTAATTCGTTGGCACCAAGCATCGTGGGTGCGAGTATCGAAGTGTTGAATATGCTCAATGAGACAACCGCGCTGCGCGACAAATTGGAAGCCAATGTAAAGCGTTTCAAAGCGGGTATCAAAGCGGCCGGATTCGACATCAAAGATGGCGATAGTGCCATTGTTCCGGTGATGCTTTATGATGCAAAATTGAGCCAAGACATGGCAAACGCATTGCTTGAAGAAGGCATTTATGTCATCGGTTTCTTCTACCCTGTTGTGCCGAAGGAGCAAGCTAGAATCCGTGTACAATTGAGTGCGGCGCATGAATTTGAGCACATCGACAAAGCAGTGGCTGCCTTCACCAAGGTGGGTAAAGCATTGGGTGTAATTGCCTAAACACCTATATTTGTTTTTTAGCAAAATCTATATGTCTATTTGGAGAAAGAAACCCATTGCTGCCTATCAGGCCGATGCGAAGAAAAATGATTTAAATCGGGTACTTACTCGTTGGGGTTTGACCTCATTGGGAATTGGTGCCATCATTGGTGGTGGTATTTTCACCTTGACAGGTATCGCCGCGCACAATCACGCAGGTCCTGCCCTCGCTTTGGCGTTTGTTATCGCCGGGATCGGATGTCTGTTTGCGTCTTTGTGTTATGCCGAATTCGCCTCTGTTTTGCCTGTTGAAGGTTCGGCTTATGCCTATGCTTACGGTACAGTGGGGGAATTGTTTGCATGGTTTATTGGATGGAACTTGATCCTAGAATACATGATGGGAGCAACCACTGTTGCAGTGGCATGGAGCGGATATTTTACCAAATTACTGCATCTGTTTCATATCAATTTGCCTGAATACTTAATCAACGATCCAGTAACCTACGGCGGCAACGCCTTTAACTTACCCGCCTTTTTGATTACCTGGGTAATTACTGCCATTTTGGTTAAGGGCATCAAAGAGGCTGCATCAACCAACAACATCATCGTTGTGTTGAAAGTTGCCGTTGTGTTGTTCGTGATTTTCGTAGGGGCTTTCTTCGTGGATACAAATAACTGGGATCCATTCATTCCGGCCGAAAAAATGGGCGAAGATGGACATTTGCACTTCGGTGTTGGAGGCGTTTTAACAGCGGCTACCATCGTGTTCTTTGCTTACATCGGCTTTGATGCTGTTTCTACCCAAGCTGGAGAAGCCATTAACCCCAAGAAGGACGTACCGTTTGCTATTATTGCATCATTAGTTATCTGTACCTTGTTATACATCGCCGTGTCGTTGGTTTTGACCGGTATGGTTCCCTACAATCAATTGGATTTGAAAGCCCCTGTAGCTTCAGCGTTTTCAGGTGCCGGTATTGATTGGGCTGTTTATTTAATTACCATTGCCGCAACCGCGGGTTTGATGTCGGTTATGTTGGTGATGATGTTGGGACAAACCCGAATTTTCTTGGGCATGGCCAAAGATGGTTTGTTGCCAAAAAATCTGTTCGGTTCTTTGCACCCAAAATTTAAAACGCCTTGGAAGAGTACCATCTTGGTGGGATTCATTGTTTCCATTGTGGCAGCATTAACGCCCATTGATAAGGTTTCTGAAATGTGTTCTATGGGAACCTTGTTGGCCTTTGCGATGGTGTGTTTGGCCGTGTTGATTTTACGCATCAAACAACCCGATCTGGAGAGACCCTACAGAACACCATGGATTTATTTCGTAGCCCCCATGGGTGTTTTGTTCAACGTATTCCTGATGTCTCAGGTTCGTGAAAATACCTGGTATGCATTTGTGATTTGGGGTTCTTTGGGTGTGTTGGTTTACTTCCTGTATAGCCGCAAGAATTCCAACTTAAATCAACCACAATAATCATAGTTTCAATCAACGAAAAGGCTTGGTAATCCCAAGCCTTTTTTAATAATATACCGACATTAAGAGGATGACAACAACAAAAAAACTGGGCTTATTTGATTCTGTATTGCTGGTTTCGGGCAGTATGATTGGCAGTGGAATCTTCTTGGTTACCGGGGATATGACCCGGCAGTTGGGCAATGGACCTTTGGTCTTGTTGGCTTGGGTATTGACCGGTGTTATCACCCTAATGGCCGCCTTGAGTTTTGGTGAGTTGGCCTCGATGATGCCCAATGCAGGCGGACAGTATAATTTCATCACCCGTATTTATGGAAAGCGGATGGGTTTTGTCTATGGCTGGGCGGTATTTTCGGTGATTCAAACGGGCGTAATTGCGGCAGTGGCCATGGCCTTCGCCAAACACCTCGGCATTTTTGTTTGGGGTCATGATAAGGTCGTTTTAACACTGCCTATCCTTGGCAAATCCCTTACTCTACTTTCGGGCCAGTGTATGGCTATCGGAAGCATCTTGTTGCTGACCTGGATTAACTCAAGGGGAATACAAGAAGGCAAATGGGTTCAACGCATTTTTACTTTGGCCAAATTGGTTGCGCTAGGTGCTTTGATTGTTGGTGGTTTGTTCGTGCTTTTCGGTGGTTCCCTCAATGGAGCCCACAATTACTTCTGGTCGAATATGTCGGACGGTCTTCACGCATCAAAATTTGTGAATGACACGACCATTACCTCATCCATTGAACCGGTAAAAGGTGCTTGGGAGGCGATTTCAGGCGTTGTGTTGCTTTTGGCCTTTGCCAGTGCAATGGTAGGCAGTTTGTTTTCTTCCGATGCTTGGCAAGGGATTACATTTATGTCGGCCGAGATCGATAAACCCAGTAAAACCATTCCTAAGGCTTTGTTGTACGGTACGTTCATTGTTACCGTCGTTTATTGTCTGGCCAATGTTGCATACATGACTTTGTTGCCTTTGAAAGGATTGAATTGGTCCGATGCGATGGCTGCTATTGGGCCTGACGGCTTAGCAGAAAATTTTAATTTGGGTATCGCCCATGCCGATCAAGACCGGGTGGGTGTTGCGGCATCATCCGTATTGATGGGATCTACCCAAGATGCCTATGCTGGGCTTATGGGTCTGTTTTTTATGGCAGGCCTCATCGTTGTCAGTACTTTTGGTTGTAACAACGGATTGATTTTAGCGGGGAGTCGCCTCTACAAGGCCATGGCAGAGCAAGGATTGTTCTTCAAAAATGCCGCGAAAGTGAATGAAAAAAATGTGCCTGCCAACGCACTTTGGATGCAAGCGTTTTGGGCCAGTATATTGTGTTTGAGCGGTACTTATGGCGATTTATTGAGCTATTGCACCTTTGCTTCGCTGTTGTTCTACATCATCACTGTAGCTGGGGTCATTGTGCTGAGGAATCGGGAACCAAATGCCGAGCGACCTTATAAAGTGTGGGGATATCCCTATTTGCCAGTGATGTATTTAGTTTTGGCGGGATTCGTGGCTGTTGGAATTTTGATTAGCCAGTTTAATATTGCCATTACCGGCATAGGAATCGTGGCATTGGGATGGCCCATTTTTTCCCTGTTCAGGACAAAAAATTAATTTTTAGGAGAACCTAGCCAACCTCAACTGAGGCTAGAAATGGGTATTGCCGTTTCAAAATCAAAACGCTTGTTACGCAGCTTGGCTTGCGCCGATAACTGGGGCAATAAATCACCCAATTGGTCCAAATACAAACTTTGGTCTCCATCGCTCAAGGCTTCATTGGGCTGGTTATGAACTTCGATGATTAATCCATCTGCCCCTGCCGCAATGGCTGCGTTAGAAACAGGTGATACAATGTCTCGAATACCTGTACCTTGACTTGGATCTAAAATGATTGGCAGGTGACTGAGGTGTTTAATCAATGGGATCGCTGCAATATCTATGGTATTTCGGGTGGCGGTTTCAAAAGTTCTAATTCCTCGCTCACAAAGAATAACTCGCTCATTACCACTACTTACAATGTACTCGGCAGCCAACAACCATTCTTCAATGGTGCTACTCATGCCACGCTTCAATAAAACAGGTTTGCCACATTTACCCAAAGCCTTGAGCAAGGGATAATTTTGCATGTTTCGCGTTCCCACCTGTAATATATCGGCGTAGGTAACCAATTCCTCAATTTTGTCTGTGCTCATAATCTCAGACACAACGGCCAAACCATATTTGTCTGCCGCTTCTCTGAGCAATTGAAGTCCTTCCGTTTTCAGTCCTTGAAATGAATACGGACTGGTTCTTGGTTTGTATGCGCCGCCGCGTAAGAATTTGATGTTCTTCTTGGCTAAAAATTCAGAAATGGTGAAAATTTGTTCGCGGTTTTCAACGGCGCAAGGACCTGCGATCATCATTAAATCCTTGCCAATGGTGACACCATTTACCACGAAGGTTGTGTCTTCTTGTTTCCATTCGCGACTAACGAGTTGATATGGTTTGCGGGTTCCCATGCTGATGAAACAACGAATTGTTAATTGGGTTTCGTGTAGGTGATGATTAATTTCGTTTTGGAATGGTCGATTCCTGTTCTTGCTCCGATCACTGGGTTGTCTGAAGGCACAGCCAAATACAGCCCCAAATTGGTATTCAATGATTTAAAATGTTGATCGTTCAGAATATTCTGAATATGACGGGTTACGGTAAATCGATAACATTTTCTTGATTCGTCATAAATCCCACCAAACGAGGCCGGTGCTTGCGTGGCATCATCAATCAAACGATTGCGATTGCTTTGGGCATTCAGCGGCTGATACAGGTTTAAACGAGGCGGTGCAAATTGTCGCGTGTTGGGTGAGCCATCGGTATAAAAGACGATCTCCGCTTTGTTGATACCAACATTGCCCGTTTCGATCAAGTTTTGAAGATAAGGCAGTTGAATCTCTGTTTTCAAACCACCCAAAGCTTGGATGTAGGTAGTGGAAAAGGCATTGCTTGAATTGCCCAATTGCTCATTGACCATTTGAGGGTAAGGCCCCACTTTTCCGAGGTTCACGATGGCACTGCGTTTGTCATCGCATCCAAAAACGAAAGTGTTGGTGTCGTTGTAGTACAACAAAATCTTTGCTCTATATGCCAAGGAGATGGCATTGCTTAGATCGAGTACGGCATAGCCACCGTCACCGGGCAACAATTCATCGTTTTCTGGAATAATGGCGATTCCTTTAAAATGTTTGGCCAAGCCTTCATTGGACTGATAGGCCTCCAATGGCATCTGCATCAAACTTCGCGCAAACTCCGCACTCAACTTGATCATCAAACCGGGCTTGAGACCCATTTTCTCCTTTTTGTACCCAACAGAATCTATTTTCTGCTGGAACATCGGACCAAAATAATTACTGCCAATCTGCTGATTGATGGCGATGCTTTCGTGTTGGTAGTATACCCTGGAAGGGTTTATGGTTTCGTTTAAAGGAAATATCTGTAAACGTTGCTTGGTCGAAGGATTGCCATAAAAATTCAAACCGTCTACCATCGGTATATACAAAATGGCCGAATCGGGCTCAATGGTATTTGGAAAGTTATTTTCAGGCTCTAAAATGACCATCTTGGCAAACAAACTGGCCTTGCTTTTGCCCAAAATGGGGTCGTGCATTTCTCCCAATAACGTGTAGCTAATCCCGTTGGCAGGCAAAGAGTCTTCCCGCGTGGTTTTGGCGCGCAACGTAAATGTATCGGAACGGAAAATTTCTAACTGATTGTTGTTGCTTTGACCATCAATGATGATGTTGCCATCTTGTTTTTTACAAGCAGCCAATCCTGTAAGGATAGCAACAATAGCTAGGAGTACCCTGGATTTCAAAATGAGATTTTAGGACAACAAGCGTTCGTATAAAGAACCGTATTGAGAGGCAGCATCTTCATCGCTGTGTCTCATGACGATTTTATCACTCAAATGAGCCTCTACCACTCTGTGGGCTTCCTCACTGTTTGTAACAATGGCATCGGAATGTTTCACTGCACCGATATTCATCGCGTCAACACTGGCATCCCCAAAACACTTCATACAATCATCGTCCAAAGAATTCAGGCTCGCTTTGCGCGCAAAATCTCCCCCCAAATTGATTTTGTCTTCATCACAATAAACACTGAATACAATTTTGGTGTTCTTGAAAACGGGCTCATCTTTGTAAAGGGTTTTCAAATACATGGGAATCAAACTGGTCATCCATCCTTGACAGTGAATGATGTCTGGAGCCCAACCCAATTTTTTCACGGTTTCCATCACACCTTTGCAGAAAAAGATCGTGCGCTCGTCGTTGTCGTCGAACAACTTACCGCTTTCATCGTGAAACAATGCCTTGCGATGGAAGTAGTCCTCGTTGTCCAAAAAGTACACCTGCATCTTCGTCTGAGGAATTGAAGCCACTTTGATGATCAAAGGATTGTCGTTGTCGTCAATACTGATGTTGATACCCGAAAGGCGTACCACTTCGTGCAGACGGTTGCGACGTTCATTGATGACACCAAATCGGGGAACCAAGATTCGGATTTCATTTTCTTGCTCTTGCAAAGCTTGAGGAAGCATGCGAGCTACTGTTGCTAGCGGAGAGGTCTCCAAAAATGGGGACATTTCAGAACTCACAAACAGAACACGTTTTTTGATTTGGGTCATACAGTGTGAAACTATGGTACGAAAAAGTTTACAAAAGTATAATAAAAAAATCGGAAATTGAAACAACAATCGGCGAGAAACCTAGGAAAAATCGTTATTTGCACCCTATTTTCGGCCCAACATGAAGGTATTTACACTTGCATCGGAACTAAAAAGTATCCAACAAGAAAACCCAACACAAAAAATTGCCTTCATCCCAACCATGGGCGCACTCCATCAAGGACATTTGTCGTTGGTTCGGGCTGCGCAGCAAGAAGATTGCCTTACGGTAGTCAGCATTTTCGTCAACCCGCTTCAATTCAACAACCCCCTAGACCTTGAAAAATACCCCCGCACCTTAGAAGCAGATTTGCAAGAATTGGCGAATGTAGGAACCGACATAGTTTTTACCCCAACTGTTGAGGAAATGTATCCCCCCCAAGTGGAAAATGTTGTGGTGGATTTGGGTTCTCTGGACGAAAAATTTGAAGGGGCATTCAGACCTGGTCACTTTCATGGTGTTGTACAAGTGGTGTATCGGCTGTTCAAATATGTTCAACCCCAACTGGTTTATTTTGGCGAAAAGGATCTTCAGCAATGTTTGGTCATCGAACAACTCATTCAACAAGTATTTCCAACCATCCAAATGCGGAGAATTGCCACGATGAGGGAATCTTCCGGACTGGCCATGAGTTCACGCAATGTTCTATTGTCTGCTGAAGGACGAAAAACAGCCCCGGCTTTGTACCAATCATTGCTACAAATTATCGAGAACCGTAAATCCCTGTGTAGTGTCGTTGCCACTGAAACGGAAAGACTGACGCAATTGGGTTTCGATGTAGAATATCTCAGTTGTGTTTCTTTGCCCTACCTCGATGACGTACCGTGTGATTTTTTTACGTCGATAATCGATGATTCACTCAGACCCACATGTGCCGTTTTGGTTGCGGCAAGTTTGGATGGGGTGAGGCTGATCGATAACCAAGTATTTTAATTACTCCCGATTTTTTGAATCTATCGTAATAGTTACGGGGCCGTGATTTACCAATTCCACATCCATGTCGGCACCAAATTCTCCCGTTTTAACGGGTATTTTCCAATCATCCCTTAAAGACTGAATGAATTTTTCGTACAACGGAATGGCAATTTCTGGCCTGGCAGAGCGGATGAACGATGGGCGGTTTCCTTTGGCCGTTTGGGCGTAGAGGGTGAATTGACTAACCGCCAAAATTTCTCCGTCAATATCCAGGACCGATAGGTTCATTTTTCCATCAGCATCGGAAAAAATGCGCATTTGCGCGGTTTTCTGTGCCAACCAAATGGCATCTTCTGGGGTATCAGTTCCCTCAACACCCACCAACACCATGAGACCTTTTTCAATCGAACGAGTTTCAGCAGCTTCGATGCAAACGGAAGCTTTTTTAACTCGCTGAATTACCAATCTCATGGTGTAAATGGTGTGTTACTGTGATTAGTTTTTGATAAATTTCTGTTGGAATACTTGTCCGTTATCGGTCAATCGAACCAAGTAAATACCATTGCTCCAATCCTTTACAGAGACTGTAGTCTTTGCGGGAATCGAAGTTGCGCTGTAAACTACTTTGCCTTGCATATCCAAAATTTCCAAAGTAGAATTTTCGCTCATCGGACCAAATGTGGCAACGTCGAACTGGTTGTTGCTGGGATTGGGCTTCAACGTCATCCGGGTATCTGGGCCATTCAAAGTTTGCGTTGCCAATACAGCGGTACCATCCTTGTACGCTTTTTTAATGGCTTCGGTATAAGCAATACTTCCACCGTTATCTATCATGCCCGTATTGTCAATGAACATCGAAACCACATGAATTTGGGTCAAATCCCAGGTAGGCTCAATGGCAAATGTGAAATTGTGAACGAATTTTTGTCCAACCGTTGCACTGGCGCCAAATGCATTTGGCAAACCTGAGAAGGTGGGTGCAATCAAACGACCCACATGGTCATACACCATTTGAGAGGCAGGAACAGGGTTAGGCAATTTTTCAAAACCGCCCATTACACCGCTACCACCGCCAGCGTAGGCATTGGATTGGTTGTAACCAGAAGCCGTTCCCGTTACATCGTCTTCCACAATGGCACAAGCAATGCGGAAATCACCAGAGATATTGCTCTCAATGGTGGTTTCTACACTCACGTTCATAATCCCTGTGGCGGCGTCATATTTGGCAGCGATGTCCATCACACCTTTGGGTGCCACTTGGATTCTTTTGATAAAATCACCACCCATGGCAGAAGGATCCATTTTGGTTCCACGATCTACCAACGCGCTGGGATACCCACTAATTTTTGGGGCGATTGAAGCGTTGTAGTAAGGGTTCATCATTGGGTCGTTGTTGTGTACCGCAATCCCTTGGAAAAAACCACTGTATTTGTCGTGCATGTTTTTCAATGCAACCGCACCCCTAGGACACCACTGGCACCAAGTACCTGTGGCTTCTTCGCCGATGACCAATTTGCCTTTGGCAGGCACGATGGGGTTGATGGTGATGGTTTTACTGTTGTCATTGGCATTGTCATCCGCGCTTCCATTGACCGTAACGATGGAAGCCACAACATCGCTCGTACCGCCCACAATGGTGAGGGCATTGTCGAAATTGGTGCTGTACAATCCGTTGGCTGCCAGTGATAGCCCGGTCAACTTTTTGCTCAAAGTGTTGCCATTGTATTTGATCGATACCTCAGCTTCGGTGATGCTTGTTGTACCCAAATTTCTAATCTCCACAGAAGGGATTACGTTGGCACCCGCCAAGTAGCCCATCACATTGCCGATATAGGTTACGGAAGCATTTTTGGTGGTGGAAGTGTATCCAGTGTATGCGTAACTTACGTCATCAATGTAAAATGAACTTCCGTTAATGGGAAATAAATCCATGGATGAAAGTGCTCTGGTGGCATTTTGAAATGCACCCACTTTTGTACCGTCGATGTACAAATCCCAAGTGTTGGTGTTTAAGTCAATCTTTAACTCGAAATCGAACCATTGTCCTTGGGGATAACTAACGCTCAACAAATTACCGGCTGCGGCATTGTTGATGTTCAACGTTTTGTCTTCCATGAAATACACGTCGATGGTGTATCCCTTACCAACGGTGGTTTGCTCTTGAAAATTGAAATAGGCGTTTTTTCCAGCGTCGACATTCATCGCCATTTTCAACGAAAATTGACCTGTGGTGCGCATCCCACCAAATGGTAGCACAACATCGGATGGACCACCATTGGCTGCAGTAGATTGAAAATAGATAGAATTGCTACCGCTTTTGGCCTTGGCGTTGGTGACTTTAACATCGTCTGCGCCGCCATTCGGACTGCTCCAAGTTTCCCAAACCGCACTTTTGGCGGCGAGATTGTCACCTGCAGTGTAGGAATCAAAATTGTCGCTGAAAGTTTGTCCAAATGAATTGCCAATCAACGCGCTACAGAAAAATAATAAGTATTGTTTTTTCATAATATCACAGTATTTTTCAAATATAGTTGAAACCTCATGCAATCGAACATTGTGCTATTTTTGCTGACCCAGTAAAGACTGTACTCAATGAAATCAATCCATACCTTCAACCATCCATTCTCCTGTTTGAGAAAGCTAAAGCAGCAGCCAGCGTGGGTTATTTTGTTGGTTTTTGGGTTGATTCAACTCATCGGAATCACCGATCCTCCATTGGAAATGGCCCACAGTTGGCGACAATCATTCACCGCGATGATCACCCGAAATTATGCAGAAATGGGTATGGATTGGCTTCATCCTCGCATCGATATGGCCGGCGAAAAATCAGGCATTGTAGGCTCTGAATTTCCTCTATTTAATTTCCTCTCCCTCATTTTTTGTAAACTCTTCGGCTACCAACATTGGTACGGTAGGGCAGTCAATGTCGCATTTGTGATTTGGGGTGCTCAAAGTTATTATTTGATCCTAAAAAATAGGTTTTCAGAGCAAACGGCATTGTACGCAATGGTTGTGCTATTGTGTTCTTCATGGTTCACATTTTCCCGCAAAATCATGCCCGACACTTTCTCTGTTTCATTGGTTTTGGTGGGGATTCGATACGCCTTCGATTACTATCAATCTGGAAGTTTGCGGTATTATTTCTTGTCGATAATCCTTGTGGCATTCGGTGTGTTAAGCAAAATACCTGCGATGAGTTTGTTGGCGATGGTGGCTGTTTTGCCGTTTATGACCTCGGTAAACCCGCGAAAGAAGTGGTTCATATTGTTGGGGGTATTGTTGGGAGTTGCACCCGGACTTTGGTGGTACTTTTATTGGGTTCCTCACTTGAACACGACTTACGGATATCACTTGTATTTCCCCAAGGGATTGCTAGAAGGATTAAAGGAAATTCTTCCGCTTTGGCGATTGTTATTGGAAAAGTTCTATTTCACCAGTTATTATTCATTCTTGGCGTTGCTTTTGGCTTTTGTTGGATTAATTTCTTTGAAAAGTAAATCGCTACGTACAGAGTCGTGGGCGCTGACGCTGATTACCTTGGTTTTTTGCGTATTCATACTCAAAACAGGCGCCGTATTTCCCCAACACACCTATTATTCGATTCCTTTTATACCCGTAATGGCTCTTTTATCGGGCTTGGGTTTGGATTTTTTATCGGAGCGATTCAAGACCGTTAATCAACCCAATGGCAAGAGAAATTTTCTGGGTTTTGGATTGTTATTTTTATTGGTTTTTGAGGCATTATCAAACCAAATTCACGATCATTTCATTAAACCGTCAGAAAAATATAAACTGTCGTTGGAAACGGAAATTGCGGCGGTCATTCCCATGGAGGCAAAGGTTGTGATGGTATCGAGTGCCAGTCCACAGGAATTGTATTTGTTGCATCGAAAAGGGTGGACGATTTTTCCCGAGCAATTGATACCGGCTAGTTCGATTGAGAAATATGGGAAATTGGGTGCTGATTATTTGGTGATTAACAAGCCAGTTTTCAATGCATTTCCTGAAAAAAGTATCCTTTTACACGCGTTGGATGAAACAAAGCTGTTTTATGTATCCAACCACTATGCAGTGTATCAGATAAAATAAAAGTTGCGTTTGTTTTTGGGGGGAAATGTAGAGAATGGTGTTTGAAAAAAAAGAAGGCCTTCACAATCAGTTTCACCTTTAAAAAATGAACAACATGAAAAACAAAGCATTGATTATCATCGTATTAAACTGTCTACTAATTCCTTTGAGAGCTGTTGAAATTGTGAATGAAGCCGCCATTGATACCCAAGTGAATTACAAAGCATTGCATGAAACAACTTGTGTTGTTGAATCGAATAAAGGATCAGTTCCTGCAACTTTATGGAAGCATGAACATTCAAAATTTCGTCCAATTAAACGAAAAATGAGAATGCGAAGATCTGCACCGAGATGTCCGGGATTTTAAAACAAAGGGGCCGCGAAATTTCGCGGCCCCTTTGTTTTATTTTCATTCATTAATGATTAGTGAATTTATTTCGAAATCAAATACAACGTACTTGTTTTTTTCTGTGTCAATAACACACCAGAAAAATTCATGTTATGAACAAAGCTTTAATTTACACCATCCTACCCTGCCTGCTTTTTGCTTGCAATGAAATTGAACACGACACCCAAGCACCTACAGTAAATATTGCCAATCCACAGGAGGGAATGTTTGTAAAGTCAGGCGATACAATCACCCTTTTAGGTGAAGTTAGCGATGAAGAGTTGCATGAATTGCACCTAGAAATTTTAAAACAAAACGATACGCTTGTTTATTTTCAATCTCAACCCGTGGTTCATGAATTGCAATCATACAGCATCAATGAGCGATGGATTGTTCCCACTCTGAAGGATACCACTGCAGTGGTCTTCTCAGCAGAAGCGCACGATCATCACGAACACGCTACCAAAAAGGAAATCAAATTCTTTATTCGGCCTTAAAATTGCTAGCGCGTAAATCACCCAATGTGAATGCCTTGGGTTTTTTTGGTAGCCCCGACGAGAATCGAACTCATATCAAATGTTTAGGAAACATCTATTCTATCCATTGAACTACGGGGCCAAGGGGACGCAAAATTAACGCAAACCAACCGATTTCTCATGCAGCACAACTTTTCAACCAAGCATTGGTTAAATTTGTGCTCGCATGTCAACCAACACAAAACCCTTTGCGTTTCAAAAAAACATCAAAATCCTCATTGGGGTTTTTGTTCTGTTGTTGGCATGGCCTTTTTTGAGGAGTTTAAGCACCAACAATGACCTCAATATTTTCTTTGGGGCCGCAGAGCGACTTACCCGATTAGAAAATCCCTATACAACCCCATACAACGCGCAAGGTTGGGCACTCTACTATTACTACAGCCCCCTGTTTGCGAGTTTATTGTCGCCATTTACTTGGCTTCCGAAGTTCATCGTTTCTGAAGAAATACCCTTTGGGTTGTTTGTGTTGAAACTGCTGTGGAATGCCTTAAACCTATATTTTGTTTATCAATTGGTTCAATTTGCAAACCGCGTATTTGCACCAAGTCGCGATAAAAAAGGATTTATTTTTTGGCTTTGCTTTGCCCTCTTGACCTACCGGTGGGTGTTTCTGAACTTGTTATACGGACAAATGACCATCCTCATTGTTTGGGGTGTTGTGAAGGCGTTCGAAGGAACCATTTCGGGATCAATTAAGAAGAATTTGGGACTTGCCTTTGGGGTTACCTTGAAAATCTTGCCTGTGTACATGGTGGGTCAGTTGTTTTTAATGCGAAAATGGAAAGCGTTTACTGCCGCGGTGCTATTGTCGGTGGCAATGGTCATTTTGCCCTATGCTTACCTACCAGCAACCTATCATACCGAAATCTTGGTCAGCTGGTTGAACAACATCAATCCATTTTCCAAGAACCACATTGTGGAATTGGGCGAGGGTGGCTTTATTGATATGGGTGCGTTGATTACCAAATATTTAACGGGTTTAAATATTGAAGGTGAGGCCCGTGTAGATTGGTTTTCCATGGGGGCAACCGGTGTGTTTATCACCACGCAGTTGTTTCGTTTGTTGGTATTGGCTTCCTGTTGGTACTGGTTAGAACGATTTCGAAAATTGGCCCAGCCTGGTTGGGAATTGTTGTCGATGTCGGTGTTTTTGGCCTGTATTCCATTGGCGTTTCCCCATCAGCGCGATTACAGTTTGTTTATGGTTTGGCCGCTCTTGTTGTTTGTGTTGAACGACGTCATTTACGCACCAGCCATCCGGCGAACATTTACGTTTTATGGATTAATGATCGGGGCAACACTCATGGGATCCATTGTCTTTTTCGAGGCATTGCCATTCGATATCCGTAGAGATATCAGCGGCTATCGCATTCAGGGCATCGGGGGATTGATATTTTTAATTTTTGCTCAAGGCTACCTTTGGAATAAATCGAAAGGAATCAATCAAGAGAAATTGACATAAACCGTTCATTCGCGGTCTATTGAGAGACTGAGTTTCGTATTATCTTTGGAACGACAAATCAGCATGAAAAAATTCATACTTACCCTCATTTCGTTGTCTGCATACATGGCATCGGCTCAATTTTGTACGCCAGACACCACCATTAAAGTACCTGGATTTTACCCCAGTCAATTGGCTGATGGTGCCGTTGGTGTTGCATACAATCAAACGGTGATGATTTTATCATTCAAGGATACCTCAGCCATCGTGGGTGGTAGCAAGCAGAAAGTAACCATAGATTCTTTGAAATTAACCAAAGTAATTGGTTTGCCGTCGGGCATGGGCTACGTTTGTTACGAGCCTCGCTGCATTTATTTGCCATCGGCTGTGCGCTGCATAAAATTGAATGGTACACCTACCCAAGCGGGTTTGTTTCCATTAAAATTCGCGGTAACGGCGTATGCCAAATTGAACGGATTTTTTCCTGTGGCACAGCCTGATACAATCAAGAATTTTAGTTTGTTGATTACGGGTACAAGTGGTCTAGTAAACCTACAAGAAGCCAACCAATTAACGGTGTTTCCAAACCCAACCAAAGAGGTGCTTCACGTAGCGCATCACAGCGGCAACCAACCCCGTATCATTGCCTTAACCGGCCACGAAGTGCCGGTGCAGTGGGAATTGCACAACGGTTTGTGGAGTGCAAGCCTTCAGAATCTCTCGGCAGGGGTTTACACCGTTTCTGTGAATGGCATCAATCGCATTTGGATCAAAGAATAATGACGAAGTTTTACGTAGAAATTCCCAAACAAAAAGCCGAACTACCAGCCCTCATCGTATTGGGTGTAGTTTGTTTTGTGGGTTGGGCATTCCATTTTGGTATCTGGGGCATGTTGGGTGGTTTTATCTGGCTGGCAGTATCTGTTCCTTTGGTGTTTTGGTTGTATAAAAAAAGAACGGGCACCTATTTTATTCAAGCCGATGAAGTGGGAATTTCCTTTAGAATCCATTTCTTTTCTCAGTACAAGTCTATACCCTGGAAATACTTGCAGCGCATCGATTACTTGCTATACGAAATCAATTTCATGCTCAAAGAAACGGCCCAAGTGGTTTCGTTGGCAACCAGCAGCATGGAAGATGAAGATACAGAAGCGCTGAAGCAGTACATCTCAGACGCTATCGCCAAGCGCGGGGAGTAATTTTCCTTTACCTTTGCGGGTATGTCGTTTCAACCGAATTTTGATTTTGTAGAAGAACTTCGCTGGCGCGGTTTGCTCCACGATGCGATGCCCGGAACCCATGAACTGTTAAATACTGAACAGGTTACAGGGTACGTTGGTTTTGATCCTACAGCAGATTCATTGCACATCGGCAACTTGGTGCCCATCATGCAGTTGGTGCATTTTCAAAGGGCCGGACACAAGCCCATTGCTTTGGTAGGGGGTGCCACCGGAATGGTGGGTGATCCCAGTGGCAAGAGCGACGAACGAAAATTACTCGATGTGGCCACCATCGAATACAACATAGCTTGTCAGAAAAAACAGCTCCAAAAATTCATTGATTTTGGAGACAACGGCAACCAGGCCAAAATGGTGAACAACTATGACTGGTTTAAAAATTGGTCGTTCCTCGATTTTATTCGCGACGTCGGAAAGCACATCACTGTGAGTTATATGATGGGGAAAGACAGTGTCCGAAACAGGCTTGAGTCGGGCGGAATTTCCTTTACAGAGTTCTCTTATCAACTTGTTCAAGGATATGATTTTCTTCATTTGTACAAGGAAGAAGGTTGTAAACTTCAAATGGGTGGCAGCGATCAATGGGGAAACATCACCACGGGAACCGAACTCATTCGCAGAATGGCGGCAGGAGAAGGTTATGCCCTTACGGCCCCGCTGATAACAAAATCGGATGGGACAAAATTTGGCAAATCAGAAGGAGGTAATGTTTGGTTGGATCCTGCCAAAACATCGCCCTACAAATTCTATCAATTTTGGTTGAACGTGGCCGATGAGGATGCTGTGCGTTTCATCAAGATATACTCATTGAAGAGCCAACAAGAAATTGAACAACTTATTGCCGACCATGCTGGACAAGAGCATTTGCGGTTGTTGCAAAAGGAATTGGCGGCAGAAATGACCATTCGAGTACATTCTGAAGCGGATTTGTCGATGGCCCTTAAAGCCACACAAATTTTCTTTGGTAATGGTTCAGCGGAAGACCTTAAGGCTTTGGACGAGGCCACTCTCTCAGCAGCTGCGGAAGGCATGGAACGCTTCGAAATAGCCCGTGATATATTGGCTGCTGGCATTCCAGTTTTGGATTTATTGGCCACGCACACACAAATTTTCCCTTCGAAATCAGAAGCCAGAAAGATGTTGCAAGCCAATGGATTTGCCTTCAACAAAGACAAATACACCGATGTTGAAGGATTGATTCAATCCGATATGTTGATGCACAATCGATACCTTATTGCGCAAAAAGGCAAGAAGCAATACTTCCTCATTGAGGTAAAATAAGCTGTCTAGATTATCGCTTTTGCGATACAATTTTTTCCAAATAAGAACCGTAACCGCTCTTCTTCAATGGCTGGGCAATTTCCAACAATTTTTCCGTGGAGATGAATCCTTGTCGCCAAGCAATCTCTTCGATACAACCGATTTTCAATCCTTGGCGGTCTTCGATAACCTGCACATATTGACCTGCTTGCATCAGGGAATTAAATGTACCTGTATCGAGCCATGCTGTGCCACGTTCTATGATGCGAACTTGCAAACCATTTTTTTCCAAATAGATGCGGTTGACATCGGTGATTTCGAGTTCGCCACGGGCTGATGGTTTCAAGTTTTTGGCAATTTCAACCACTTGATTGTCGTAAAAATACAATCCGGGTACCGCGTAATTGCTCTTGGGTTGTGTGGGCTTCTCTTCAATGCTAATGGCATTGAGTTGGTCATCGAATTCTACCACACCATATCGCTCAGGATCACTCACGTGATAAGCGAATACAATGCCACCTGCAGGATCAATGCTGCTTTTCAAGGTGTCCTGAAATTTCGAACCGAAAAAGATGTTATCGCCCAAAATAAGTGCCACTGAATCATCACCGATGAAATCGGCACCGAGCACAAAGGCCTGAGCGAGTCCGTCGGGTGAAGGTTGCACACAATATTGGAATTTGCAGCCGATCTGACTGCCATCGCCCAGCAATTTTTCAAAATGAGGCAAATCGTGGGGGGTACTGATGATCAATATCTCGTTGATGCCCGCTATCATCAAAACCGAAAGCGGATAATAAATCATGGGTTTGTCGTACACTGGCATCAATTGTTTGCTCATTGCCAACGTAAGTGGGTGCAATCGGGTGCCAGAACCACCGGCGAGAATAATCCCTTTCATAAACACAAAGGTATGATTTGGCTGCCATTGGCCACGATTGGCGGGTGAATTCTTCGTGAAATCAGCGCGCGGCTTGGGGAATTGCTTGGTAAACTTGTACCCAATCTACCTGAAAATCCGAAGTTTGGTTGCCGGATGCCACCAACTGGGGAAGGTATTTGTTCTCCAAACCATTGTTGAGGATCAAATACATGGGCTCTTGATAAAACTGACGCATCCATCGGTTGAGTTTAACAGATTTCACGAGTACGTTGTCGGTATAAAAGTTGATTCGCTTCGAGGTCCACAAACAAGCATAGATGTGAAAGGCGGTATCTGTGTCTTCATGGAGTCTGATTTTCTTCATGAGCATTTGCTTGGTATGGGTTTCCACTTTTCCCGTGTGAATGGTCATGGTCTGTGTATGCACTCCGCTGCCTGTTGCACGACCGTACATTTCGAAAATGTCGATTTCTGGAGGCCAATTGTTTTTTCCCGTGAGCCACCAAGCAGGCCAAGTTGCAGGTCCGGAAGGATTTTTACTTCGAATGGCAAAAAAGCCGTAGGTAAAATTCTTGGAATGGAAGGTATTCGCCACACCAATGCTGTAAGGAATGAGGATGGCTGGCTTGTTCAATGGCTCCTGCGAACCTGTTTGATTGGCGATGGCACCGGCTTCATCGATTTGTACTTCTGTGGATTCAATGAGTTGTCCTTGTGCATTCACCGCGCCAGTTTTTACCAGATTGGGCAGGATGGCGTTGGTTTCTGCTTGCGCCTTGAGTAGTCGAACCTGTTCGTTTGTAGGTTGGTTTTCCAATACGATGGGTACGGGTTGGGGTTCGTTGAGCAGGTGCAGACAGCCGTTGCCAACAAACACTTGGGGATCGCCGTAAAATTGATGAACATTGTCGGGATGAAACCGCCCCCAGGGTTGTCCTTTCGACCAAATTTCAGGATTCCAGGTATTGAATGAATCGTGAAATACCCGTTGATAATTGCTGATGTTTTTGGGAAGAATGAGGGTTTCGCTGTTTTTGGGTAAGTGATGAGCCCTGAAGCCAATCCAACCGTTTCGAATGTCCCAATTTTTTTTGAAATACATACCCATTTTAGCCCTACCAAATCCGTTTCGAGTACTGTCGATGTTTGGGAACGCTTCCATGTATTTGGCGGGAATGGCCGACACCCCTTGCAAAGCCATGCCAAAGTTCATGATTAAAAAGAACAAGGGCAATTTGATAGAAGCTTTGATGGCTGAATGTGGGCTAGAAATCGGCATAAACAAAGTTAAGATTTTCATAGTAGGTTTGAAGTAGTGAGTGAAACAGCATTTAAATCGGGATTTGTAAGCATCATTGGAATGCCCAATGCAGGCAAAAGCACCTTGTATAACGCCTTGTTGGGTGAGAAGTTAGCCATCGTGAATTCGAAGGCGCAGACGACCCGACATCGGATTTTCGGCATTAAAAATGGGGATGGGCATCAGATTGTTTTTTCAGATACGCCGGGCATTTTGCGCGAAACGAGCTATGGCATGCACGAGCGGATGATGAAATTTGTGAAAGAGAGCGTGGACGACAGTGATGTGTTGATTTTGCTCATTGATATCAATGGAAAGGATTTTTCTGAGGAAGTCCACGAGAAATTTGATCGATCGAAAGCCAAAAAAATTGTGGTACTGAACAAGATTGATAAAGTACAGCAGCAAAAATTGGAGGAGAAATTGGTTTGGTTAAAAAAGACCTTCGAGGCAGATGTATACTTGGCAATTTCTGCGCAGGAAAAGTTTCAATTGGATGTGCTTGAACGATACATCGTGGGGTTCTTGCCAGAGCATCCAGCCTATTTCCCAGAGGATCAACTGACCGACAAAACCGAGCGATTTTTTGTCAATGAGATCATTCGCAACAATGTTTTGAAGCTATACGATGAGGAGGTGCCCTATTCGGTTGAGATTGTTACGTTGTTGTTTAAGGAAGAGCCCAAGATTTTGCGTTTGAGCTGTGAGATTATCGTAGAAAGACCGTCGCAAAAACCCATTATCATTGGCAAGCAAGGACAGAGTATCAAAAAGTTGGGCATTGAATCGCGCAAAGAGTTGGAGCAGTTTTTCCAAAAACAGGTGTACATGGAATTGTTCGTGAAGGTTCGTGAAGATTGGCGCAACAACAAAAAGATGTTGGATCAATTTGGGTACGAATCCGAATAAATCTCTTTTCTCTGAGATGGCAGCCGCAATTTACCCCCGCATTCTTGCCCTAATCAATCGAATGAGGGTGGCAATCGGTCTTTTTATTGCGGTTATTACAGTTTATGGTTTTGCCAATCTGCTCGAGGGCGATAGCGATTCGAGATTTGGTGGTAACAATTTGGATTCACCTGGTGCAGGAAATAATTCTTCGGAATCTAAATTAGTACGGACAAATTTCAAGTCTGATACGGTGTATTACGTGCCATTCAGTGGTAAATTGGTTCGGGTAGAAATCAAAGTTTCAAAACATGTAGGTTCAACGGTACCACGGAAAATGTTGTTGTTGTTGCCGGGCTGGAATTTTGCGGATACCCAGTGGTGCACGCGAACGCGGGTGTGTGAAGAGGCTTCAAAGAAAGGTTTTGATGTGATGCTGGTTGAAATGGGGAAGAGTGTGTACATGGACAGTGTGTACCCGCAGATGCGCGCTGATTATAGGTTGTTTCCCACCCGCACATGGCTATGGGATTCTGTGCTCCAGCCATTACAGTCTCGGGGGTATTTCACAGATCAGGGGATTCCAGAAGACCCCATCGAAACCGCTACCGGCAAGGTTTTATACCAATCGTTGGAATTGCCCATTCCTTCGTTTGTGATGGGATTGTCTACGGGCGCTAGGGGTGCGTTGTTGTTGGCTTTAGAGCACCCTGAGGCGTTTAAAGGTTGTGCAGGATTGAGTGGGGATTATAACCCGCTGCTCATGACCAACGACAATTTGATGATCAACTGTTTGGGAAAGTATGAGGCTTTTCCCTGGCGATGGCGGGGTACGAACAACATTCAACTTCGGGTCGATTCAATGGCTGTGCCCATGTATCTAGCTCACGGGATGGCAGATAAAGTGGTTGGTTCAAATCAAACGGAGTCCTTGATCAAGGCCTTAGAATCATCAAAGCAGTTTCAATTGCGGGCGTCGAATCACAGCAAGACACACAAAAATTCTTCGCTGGTTAGATATAAAATGACCAAGGATGCGGGCCACGACTATGCGTTCTGGAACGTGGCAGGTTTGCAGGCGTTGGATTATTTCAACACGCTAATCATCGATTAAAAATGGGTTTAATCGATGTCGTATTCTAGGGTCACCGTAATACTGGCTGTTTTTTCTTTTTTGCTCGTGTTCAGCGTGCCCCCGTATGAATATTCTTCGTCGGAATATTGTCCTGTTATCTGAAAAATCCCCATGGAACTTTTGGTCAAATGTCCTTTGCCTGATCCTGCTTCATCCAAAATGGTCTCACAGCGTTTTCTTGCATCAGCGGCGGCTTGTTTCAGCAGATCGAGTTTGAGTTCGGCCAATTTTGTGTAGTAATAGGAAGGGGAATTGGAGCTAAGTTCGATGCCTTGTTCCAACAAATCGGTGATTTCTCGCGAGATATTTTCAATTTTATCCACTTCCTTTGATTTGATGGTTACGGTTTGCATGGCCGTATAACCAATAAATCGCTGGCCACGGAAATGTCCTTCCGTGTCATAGATACTTTCGGTTTCTTTGTTTACATCCGTGGATGAAAAGGTGATTTCACTTTCTTTCACTCCTTTGTTTATGAGGAAAGATTTGATTTTTGCCTGATCTGTTTTCAATGCCCTATAGGCTTCTTTGAAATCTGAACTGCTCCTGCGGTAATTACCGCTCCAAACAACCAAATCGCTGGTAAAATCTTTTTCTGCCTTACCTGTGACTTCGATGGCTTTTTTATTTTCAGCATTGCGTTTGCTGCTAACCCATGAATTGCCCAAAATGGTGGCAGTGATGATAATCCCCGCGGCAATAAAGATGCTGCCCAAATGGTTGTAAGCGCTTGATTTAAAGTTGTCTGACATGATTTGTTTTACAATTTAACGAAACAAATGAAAGAATAATGTTTGGGATTATAAAACAATGAAAATCAAAACACAGGCATAGCACTCAAAAGCAGCCGCAATATGCTAGAATGCTAGAAACAAAAAAAGTCGCCACTGCTGACGACTTTTCTCTTTTAGTAGCGGGAACAGGACTCGAACCTGTGACCTTCGGGTTATGAGCCCGACGAGCTACCACTGCTCCATCCCGCGATTTATTCGTAGCCCGTAGGGGAGTCGAACCCCTCTTTCCAGGATGAAAACCTGGCGTCCTAACCGATAGACGAACGGGCCATCTAAGGGGCTGCAAAGATA
>JBJTNN010000227.1:0-2698 GCA_046074125.1 Bacteroidota bacterium | reverse complement strand
CAGCCATTGAATCATTTCGCAAAGCCAGGAAAGTATGATTATTGCAACAGCAATTATGCGTTGTTGGCATTGATTGTGGAGCGACAGACGGGCATGGATTTTCGAGAATTTGTGAAGTTGAGAATCATGAATCCCAGTGGGATGAAATATTCGCATTTGGCCAATTTTGATTCGCTGGGATTGGTGAATTATACGGTTCAGGGATACGACAAAAAACGGGTATTTGCCGATAATGTTTTTAACGGAGCGATGGGAGATAAGGGGGTATATGCCAATGTTTTCGAGATGTTGGCGATGGATAGGATGTTGCGGACGGATTATTTGTTGCATCCGGATGCAAAGAATCAAATGTGGTCGCCCCAAACGGTTGTGAGTGCCGATGCGTATTATGCAAATGGTTGGCGGGTAAAATGGATTAACGGACAAAAATGGGCCTTTCACAATGGTTGGTGGAAGGGTTTCAGGACTTATTATTGGCGCTGTTTGGATGAGGATAAGTGCTTTGTGGTGTTGACCAACAATGTGCAAGGACCATTCTTGCGCACCATTGATATGGTGGGGTTGTTGAAGTGAGGGTTTCTACGTAATTTGCTACGTAACAAACTACAACTGTTGAATGGTTAAACATTACCGAGTTTTATTGATTGTATTGCTTTTATCGGGTGGGGTTTTTGCCCAAGCCCCAAGCGCAAACAGCAGCCATCGGCCCGCGCTGCGCGCGGTGCCAATGGACATGCCAAAAGTGGATACCACCATTCGGTGGGTGCAGTTGTTGCAATCGCCCAATCCCAATTATTACGAGGTAAAAAGAGCGTTTGAAGCCCATTTTGGGGGCGTGGTGCCTTCGAAAGGACAAGGATACAAAGTGTTTAAACGCTGGGAAGCCAGGGTGATTAATCACCTAGACGCTCAGGGAAATGTGGTTTGGCCCGATGGTATCTTGGCAGATTTGTCGGGAAGTAATTCCACCACGGGTAGCGGCGCTGGAACGGGTACTGGTAGTTCCGGAACTGGGACATCGGGCAGTGGTACTTCCGGTAGCGGGACATCGGGCAGCGGTACTTCTGGTAGCAGCAGCGGAGGACCTGGCAGTGGCGGATCGGGCACTGGATCATCGCCCAGTGGCGGAGCTACGGTAGGCGGTTTAAATGCAGGAAATCCCGTGCCACCCGCCACCTGGTGCGCAACTTCAGGCAGATGGACCCCCGTTGGACCGATCAAACACCCTTACAACCAAACCTCGCAGCCCACCGGCACCGGGAGAATCAACGGAATCGCCTTTCACCCATCCGATTCCAATACCCTGTTTGCCCTCGCCCCGCAAGGCGGCGTCTGGAAGTCTAAAGACTACGGCAAATCATGGTTCCAACTTTGGGGCGCAGGCAGCGGACTTTCGGTGGGTTCAACAGCCCCCGCCAACCCTGCCCTTACATTGGGGGTGAGCAGCATGGTGCTGTCGCACAAAAATCCGGATACGCTTTATATCGGAACGGGCGATCGCGACGCAGGGGATGCCCCTGGCTACGGTGTGCTGATGTCGACTAACGGTGGAACCACTTTCGTGGTGAGAAATTCGGGAATGGGCAACCTTACCGTCGGTAAACTCATCATGCACCCAAAAAACACCGGGATTTTGCTGGCTGCAACCAATGGAGGCGTTTATCGAACCACCAATTCCGGTGGTACATGGACCCGCGTTACAGCGTCTGCCAACTTCGTGGATATCGTGTACCATCCCGGAAATCCCAATTATGTCTACGCCACGGCCAATGGATTGTTTTATCGCAGTACGGATGGCGGTGTTAGTTTCGCCCAAATAACCAATGGTGTTCCTGCCAGCGGTATGCAACGCGGTCAGATTGCCGTAACGCCCGCCGATCGAAGTCGCGTATATTTTCTCATCGCATCGGGATCGCGCTTTCAAGGTTTTTATTTGTCGACCGACAGCGGTGCAACGTTTGTTAATCGCAATAGCACTCCAGCCAACATATTGGGATACAGTGAATTGGGGAACGATGGGTCGGGCCAAGGTTGGTATGATTTGGATTTGGCAGCGGATCCGAAAAATGCCCAAGTTGTTTATGCCTTTGGGGTGAATGTTTGGAAATCCACAGACGGTGGTGCCACGTTTAAGGTGAGTGGTCATTGGGTGGGTAGCGGGGGCGCGGATGACATTCACGCCGATCAACACATTGGGGAGTTCAATATAACGGGCAATACTTTGTTTGCGGGGAACGATGGTGGCATTTATTACACGGGCGACGGTGGTAAGCTTTGGAACAATATCACAAAAGGCATCAACAATTCGCAGATTTATCGCCTGGCAGTGGCGCAAACCTCCGATGATTTGGGGGCCCACGGCTACCAAGACAATGGGTCCATGATTCACGACGATGGGGAAGTATTTACCTATTTCGGGGGCGATGGGATGGACTGTGCGGTTGACCCCACCGATGAACGATACGTGTATGGTTCATACGTGTACGGATACATTTATCGGGCAATAGAGAAGAACGACATCATTACTTTGGCGGCCAATGGAACCAACGGAATTACCGAGGGTGGCGGTTGGCTTACCCCCTTTGTTTTACAGGAAGGAAACCCCAATCGCATGTTTGCTGGATACAACAACGTTTGGCGATGCGATAGTGTGAAGTCGGCCGGAGTCATCAAATGGACCAAAATCTCTACGGGTTGG
>JBJTNN010000226.1:0-3152 GCA_046074125.1 Bacteroidota bacterium | reverse complement strand
ATGCTCTACAACCTCCAATACTACCTCGGCGATTCGGTCTTTCTCCAAGCCATGAAAAATTACGTGGAACAATGGAAATTCTGTCACCCCTACATCGAAGACTTCCGAAATTCGATCATTCAAAGTGCCCAGACCGACCTCAACACCTTCTTTGATCAGTGGTTTCAAACCAACAAAGCCGCCGATTATGGCATCAAACGCATCACCCCGCTCAAAACCCCCAACTTCTACCGCGTAACCCTTCAACGCCATGGCAAAATGGTGATGCCCGTGGACCTCGACTTCCTCATTACCCCTAAGTCGAACACCAACGCCACAAGTGACGCAAACAACAACAACCAAAACGCGAGCAACGCAAACAACCGCAACTTGGCACCCTCCGATATCTTTTATGCCGTTACCATCCCCGTAACCCAATACCAAAAACCCGGTCGCTACAACCTCAAACCCTGGATTGGGTGGGACAGACTTCGTCCTACCTACACCTTCGACATCGAAATGCCCGTAGATGGTCGCGTAAAGCAAGTATGGCTGGATCGCAGCGGCCGACTGGCCGACATCAACCGTGTCAACAACGTTTGGAAAAAGCGCAGTGAGTGGCAGCTCGACCTCGGCAACGGTGCCAATACCAACTACCTCGGCGTGTACCAAGGCCTCATTAGACCCGCCCTGCGATACAACGTGGCCTCCGGCGTGCTGCTGGGAGCGACAGCGAGCGGACAGTACGCCGGACGGAAAAAGCAATTCAACCTCTCCCTCTATTATGCCCCCGGCATTGAAGCCCGCTTCACCCCCGCCCAAAAACTGCAATACCAAGCCCTGATCAAACACCAAACCCGCGGCGGCGGCACCTACTACTACCAATCCCTCCTCTACAACGAAATCAACACCCACGAAATGGGCTGGTTCAACAAATTGGGCAAAACCGAATACGGCCTCTACGGCAAATCCATGCAGCGATACCACCGACTCGTCTACAGCGTCGACAACCCCCTCTATAATCCTTGGGTCAACAGTCAAACCGACGGTCGCGACCCCTTCTTTCCCCAATCCAACCTCCTGGATGGCTACGTCCCCACCGCCAACAACTGGAGCTACATCGCCCAAATGCACCTCAACCTCTACCTGCAACAAGGCTATAGCGGCTGGGGGAAATCGGGTTCTGTACGATGCGATATCCGCATGCCCTCGCCCTGGAGCCACTCGCAATACGGATTTGTACAACTGGAATGGAAACACTACCAACCCCTGGGCAAATCGGCCCTGAGACTCCGCGGACTTGCCTACCTCGGCGGCGGTACCAACCCCACCCCAGAATCGGTCCTCTACCTCGCCAGTGCCAACCCCGAAGAATCCTTCGGCCAACAATCCCTCTACCGCGATTATGGCATGTACGACTTCGTAAGTCACCGTGCCATCAACACCCTCCAAGTGAATGGCGGACTCAACCTGCGTGGATTCAACGGCTACAGCGCCCCAAAAACCGTGAAACAAGCCAATGGGAACGACACCACCCTGGCCTTTTTCCGTGGCAACCAAGGACTCGGCCTCAACGCTGCCATCGACCTTACCCCCTTCTTCCGTTGGGTGCCCAAAACCAAATTCCTTAGCCTCAACCCCTACCTATTTGGCGATGCAGGCATCCTGGGTCAGCCGCTCACCTCGCCCAACAAACAACAACAACCCGTAATCCAACAAGTGTACAGCCGCGTACTGGCCGATGCCGGATTTGGTGCCAGCGTTAACCTCAAAAACGCTTCCGCACTCACCAAAAACAAAGCCCTCAAAGCCGCCAAACCCATCAACTTGCGACTCGACTTCCCCCTTTGGGTCAATGCCGTGCAAACCAACACCCCGTTCGTCCAATTTCGCATGCGGGTGAGCGTAGGCACCGATTTCTGACTTCCTTAGCCCCCACAATTGTCCTACCTTTGCTCCCGTGAACACCCTCTGGCATCACCAAACCCAACACACCGGCACCGTCCATCAAATTTTGGGCGTGTACCACAACGATGTCGTTCACTACCTATCCCTCAACGCCCAGTGTCAACCGCTCTCTTATGAGATCGTAAAACACCCCGCCTCCCTCAAAGAAAACATCACCTGGGTTGACCTGCACGGAAACCTCCAACTCATCCCCCAGGCCTTTGTAGACGCACCCATCCCCGGCTTTCAGCCCTACATTACCCGCAAACTCAACCAAGCCACATCGCTGGCGTTTCAACCCTCCGGCAAACCTCAACCCCTGCCCACCGAAACACCCAAATACCACCTGGCACATGGACTGTTCGCCATCGCCAACACCTACGCCAACCACAAAGAATGTGTGAGCGTACTGTGGTTCCACGAACAAACCGCCATCATATTTGCTTACCGCAACGGCGAACTCATCTTCGCCAACCGCTACCCCAGCTCCAATACCCAAGAACACCTATACTACGCCCTGCTGCCCTTCCATGAAGAAAAATTAACCCCGCAGCAACTCGGCCTTTATGTGCTCTGCGATGAACCCCAACAAGCCGCCACCGCGCAGCTGTTCCAAAAGTTCATCCCCCACGCCGAAGTCAAATCACCCCAAATGCCCTGGGTTTCCACAACAGCAGTGCCCCTGCTCCACATCGTTACCCCCCTCATCAAATTGGCCGGATGCGTGTCACAGGCGGACATCTAAAAGGGCGGATTATCCCCACCCAGTTCGCAAACCACGTGCGACCGTCCACCGACAGGGTGCGTGAATCCCTGTTCAATTCCATCGACCACCAAAAAGGCATCGCCGATACCACCGTGCTCGACCTGTTCTCTGGCTCCGGCATCATCGCCCTGGAATTTCTCACGCGAGATGCCCAAGCGGTGTATAGCATCGACCTCGACAAAAAAAATATCGCCCACCAAAAGCACATCGCCAAAAGTTGGGACCTCCATCCATGGCATATCGCCACCGGCAACGCCCTCACCCCCCTAGCCACCCTCGCCAAAAACCGATTGCCCGGGTTACCCATTCAATTCGATATTATCTTCGCCGATCCGCCATACGCCATGCCCAACATCCAAGGACTCCCGCAGCTGCTCATGCCCCTGCTCGCACCCGATGGCTGGCTCATCATCGAACACAAACCCCAACTCGTCTTCGCCGAACAAGAATTCGCAAAAAA
>JBJTNN010000225.1:0-2740 GCA_046074125.1 Bacteroidota bacterium | reverse complement strand
TGGGATCAGCAACCTTGCATGTAACCAAACCCTGCAGCCGGTGCATTTTAACAACCATGGATCCTACAACCCTTGAACGCGGGCCAGAACCCTTGCGGACCTTAAGCACCTACCGCAAACAAGACCACAACATCCTCTTCGGCGCCAACGTCATTTGCCTAACCCCAGGAAAAATTGCGGTCTCGCATTAAACCTTTGCATCAAAAAAACGTCTGCTAACCACAAATCAAACCATTCAAACCCACCAAAGATGAACATACGCCCATACCTCGCCTCAACAGTGTTGATGATTGTAAGTGCCATCAGTGCGCCGCTCGCGAACGCGCAAAGCACATACTTCCCTCCCAATACCGGCACCTGGGAAACCATCACTCCGCAAAGTTTGGGATGGTGCTCAAGCAATATCGACAGCCTTTACAACTACCTAAACCAAAAAAACACCAAGGCCTTCCTCATCTTGAAAGATGGAAAAATTGTCCTGGAAAAATACTTTGGCAACTTCACCCAAGACAGCGTTTGGTATTGGGCATCGGCCGGTAAAACCCTCACGGGATTTACCGTAGGATTGGCAAAACAAGATGGACTGTTAAAACTCAACGACCCCTCCAACAAATACCTCGGCGCAGGATGGAGTTCGCTCAGCACCGCCCGGGAAGACAGTATTACAGTTTGGCACCACCTCACCATGACAACCGGACTTGATGATGCAGGCGCTGACCCCGATTGTACAGACCCAAACTGCCTTACCTACAAAGCGGCAGCCGGAACCCGATGGGCCTACCACAATGCGGCTTACACCCTGCTCGACCAAGTCATCGAAGGGGCTACAGGCGGAAATTTGAATGTTTACATGGCGAAGAAGTTCACCAACACCGTGGGAATGAAAGGCCTTTTCGTGAAAGCGGGCTACAACAACATTTACTTCTCCACAGCCCGAACCATGGCAAGATTTGGATTGCTGTTACTCAACAAAGGCACTTGGAACGGCACCGTGATTATGAGCGACACCCTGTATTTCCGACAGCAAACCAATAGCTCTCAATCGCTCAACCCCAGCTATGGCTACCTCACCTGGCTCAACGGAAAATCGGCCTTCATGGCGCCCGGTTCCCAGATTCGGTTCCCCGGAAGCTTGAATCCGGATGCGCCGAACGACATGATCTGCGCTTGGGGCAAGAACGGACAATATATCAATGTTGTACCCAGTCAAAAACTCGTGCTCATTCGCATGGGAAATGCACCCGGTGGAAGCGGGGCCGCAGCCATGGCGGTAGGTTTCAACAACGACATTTGGAAGTATGTAAACAAACTACCCTGTAGCACCAACACACAAACCATCGTTGCATCAGCTTCACACATTTACCCCAACCCAGCAAGGATAGGTGGTACCATCAACATCGAATTCTACAACGCAACTTCAGTAAAAACAACAGCGGAATTATCAGGGCAATCACCAGTGGATAATCATCCATCACTAGCCCCGCAATTGTTAGATATCACCGGCAGATTGGTGGCTACTTTGAACGCCATCGCCCCAGAAAGCAACACGTACTTGCTCCCCTCAACCCTCACTGCGGGCATCTACTTTTTGCGACTCCACCATCAAGGCATCACCCAAGAACAGCGACTCGTCATTGAATAGTTGGCAAATCTAAATTAAGCAGAAAATTTGTAGCCAAAACCCAATATGCTGGGGTGGCACTATTCAAATTTCAGATTTAACAAAATCAATTCCTTATTTTCCAAAGGAAATGACGATGGTTTGATTTCCCTCGGTAGACGACAACCGCAAGTACCAAAGTCCTTGAGACACCGTTGATCCGACATCCAAGGATTGTTTTTGCAATTCGGTAAAGGTCCAAACTCGCGACACCTGTCCCTGCAAGTTCATTAATTCCAACCTGACGTCATGTAACTGTCTTTCACATTCAACAACAAACACTCCCTGATTGGGGTTGGGATAAACCAACAAGGCACCAATCCAAGGCAAGTTCACAGCATTCAGAGCAAATGTTATACACGCTGATGTATCTGAACAGTTGTTTTCCTTGACAGATAAGGCAAATTTCCCGTCGGCACCTGGCGTGAAATCGCGATTGGTTGCACCCGAGATGGCAGCCATGGATTTTTGACAATCGAGCCATTGAAAAATTGCTCCAGTTTGAGTGGTTGTTGCACTCAAGGTATTCATGCTTCTTGTAGTGCCCACATCTGGTTTATTGATGGTAATATTCAGGGTGTAGACAATGCTGTCGCAACCCTTGTATCCTTTGATTACATCGGTAACAATCTTGCTACTCGTCACGGTTTGCTTACCCGAAGGAACAACATACTGCTTGCATGCCACAGGAGTTAACGTGCGTTGCTCTGCCGCAACGATTTTTAAATTAATGGTGATGAAACTATCGCATCCCTTCGAGTTGCCATATACCAACGTATCGTAATAGGTACCCGAAGTGGTATACGTAAATTTCCCGGAAGGACTCTTGTAACTGCCACAAATTGCCGGCGATATCACACCGCTCGTTGCCGCGGAAATCACCGTGTATTCGATAACACTGTCACAACCCTCTATATTGGTAATTGTGTCGTTGTATACTCCCGGTTTTTTAAAGACACGATTGCTATTGGTTGGACAAACAACAAATTTACACAGGTTTAATTTGGACTTGGCATAGGTAGTTTTTCGAATGGTAACCACGTGAAAATCAAAACTATCACAACCCAAATACGTTTTGTA
>JBJTNN010000224.1:0-14938 GCA_046074125.1 Bacteroidota bacterium | reverse complement strand
CATAGACTGGGAAAACATCGCCTTCCCCGATTCCATTTTGGTCGTCCTTACCTGCTGCCTCACCGCCGCTGGTGGGTATGTCATTAACGACCTATTCGATGTAGACACCGACCACGTAAACCGTCCCAACAAACGCATTCTAAAACGCGATATTTCTCACCGCGCAGCAATAATTTATTATGTAATTCTTACCGCTGGCGGACAAATCTGCGGGTACGCTGCAGGGCTAGGCATGGGGTTATTTGCCACGGCCATCGCCATCCTGCTGTACTTTTACTCCTCGGATCTTAAGGCGATGGGCCTGCCAGGGAATCTTCTCATTGCTTTTATGTCGGGCAGCGTCATTTACGTCGCCTCTCGCGGCATCTACCAAATCAGCCAAGGCTACTTTGCCGAATATGCGTTTTTGGCGTTTCTACTCACCTTTGCCCGCGAATTAATCAAAGATGCGGAGGACATCGAAGGCGACAAACAACAGGATTGCGAAACCTTTCCCATTGTTCACGGCACAAAAAAAACAAACATCCTCACCAATGTGATATTGGCAACCATCATTCTATTTTTGGCAGCGGCCAGTTATATACTATTTGTATCGCCCTTTTTGAACGTAAAAGGCCCTTTAAACGCCTTAGAATTGCTGTTCCCGGCCTATCTCACCCTCATACTTATTCCGATGATTTTACGCGGTATTTGGATGACCGCCCATGCGTCGCAAAAACGCGATTACAAAAAAATCAGTAAATGGCTCAAATTCACCATGCTGATGGGCCTTTTGAGCGTGCTACTCTCTCAGCCCTAAATACGAATTACCGGGGTTTCTGGGCTTCCCAGGCTTCGGCAATGGCTTCAAACTCTTCATACCACGAGGGACCCATTTTACGGGTTAATGCCTCTTTCAAGAACCGATAAACCGGCACCTTTTTTTCATCGCCAACCCTACAAGCCTCAGCACACAAATTCCAACTGTGGTAATTCAACGCCATGTATTCGCCGTATTGTTTCGCCCTGATGGGATACAGATGGCAACTCAAAGGCTTTCTAAACCAAGTCTTGTCCGCAAAATAGGCCTTTTCGATGGCACAGCCCGCGATACCCAGCTCATCATACACCACAAAAACACATTCACCAGTGGGTAAACAAGTGGTCACCAAATCACCGTCTCTGTCCTTTTCGTGAAACCCCACTTCCGCCACCTTGGCCAAACCCGCCTCGGCCATAAAAGGCACTACTTTGTCGTATTCCGAGGCAATTATATCCAATTCCGCCGCATCCAATGGGGCACCGGCATCGCCCTGTACACAACAAGCGCCTTTGCAACTCAGAATTTGACATTCGAATTTTTTTTCGAGGATGTCTTCAGACACCAAGGCCTGACCTACAATGATCATCGCTCAACCAACCGTTATTCGCCCAAGTATTTTTTCCAACCGCCCTGCTCAAGCTTCTCCGCTTTCTCCATGACCTCAACACGCATCGACTCTTTGAATGCCGCCACTCGCTCGCCTAAGGCTTTGTCGGCCACACCCAAAATCTGCGCAGCCAAAATGCCTGCATTTTTCGCACCATTGATCGCCACCGTAGCCACGGGAACCCCGGGAGGCATTTGAACAATCGAATACAAACTGTCAATCCCGCTCATGGTCTTGGTCTGCACAGGCACCCCAACAACGGGCAAATGCGTAAACGACGCCACCATTCCTGGCAAATGAGCTGCCCCACCCGCTCCGGCGATGATCACCTCCAATCCACGCGAAGCCGCCGACTCAGAATACTCCATCAATCGTTTGGGCGTTCTGTGTGCACTCACCACCGTGATCTCATAGTCAACACCCAAAGCGTCTAAAATGGCGCCCGCCTCTTTCATGACTGGCAGGTCGCTATCACTACCCATGATGATGCCTATTTTTTTCATATGCTGTTCGATTTGTGGGCAAAGTTCGCTAAAAGCGAAACAATTATATACAAAAAGTAAAAAACCACGAATCCGGCCGACCCAAACAAAGCGCAAGGAATCGCCAAGCCCAACAGCGACATCTTAAATTTGCGCAAAGGGTCATTGGCAGAAAATTTCATCGCCAACATGGGAACATCACTCACCATCATGTAAGCCGTAAACAAGGGCATGTATAACCAAACCCAAAATCCATTGAACAACCCACGCAGATCTATCATGGGCTTGTCAATAAACCACAATTCGCCCGGATTGCCCAAATTGTAGCTCATCCAAGCAAATGAGCCCAACACCAACCCCGTTATGGGGGTGGGAATTCCCAAAAACCCGGTGGTTTGTCGGGTGTCAATGTTAAACTTCGCCAATCGATAACCCGCAGCTAGAGGAATCAACATCCACGTGTAGCTGTTGATACAGAAGCGATCGGGCGGACAGTATCCTTGATACTCCATCATCGCCTTCCAAATCAGTCCGGGTAACACACCAAAGGTGACTACATCAGCCATCGAATCTAGCTGTTTGCCCATTTCTCCGGCAACACCAAGTTTTCGGGCGGCAAAACCATCAAAAAAATCCAGCCCTGCGCCCAACAACATCAGCACAAAGCCCATCCACTCCTGTCCGGCCATTACAAAGCCAATGCCCAGCAACCCGCACCCCATATTGCTCAGGGTAATCAAATTCGGAATTTCCTTGGTCCACTTCATATTAGTCAAATGTATCCATGTTAACGGTGAAACCCATCTCGACGAACATACCCGCTTTTAATCCCCCCATGTCGGCACCACCACCATAATTCAAGCCGGTTTCTTTGTACTGCCAAACGCGTTTTGCGGCCATAGACTGTTGATACCCTGCCTTTGCAAACAAAGAGAGCCCCGCATGCGGTCTGAATCGTGCCGAAACATAGGCTCCGGGCACCCATTCCATGGAGCGAATGGTTTGGACACCGTTGACCACTGGATTACCGAAATCTACCGTGGGTGGTACGTATTTGATTTGATGACGCACATGATAAGCCCGCATACCCAAACCCCACTGCCATTTGGCGTAACTATTGCCTGAGTGCACCCCCGCATCCATGTGGTACATGTTTGCTCTGTACGATAAGCGTTCGCCATCATTTGCCTTAAACACATCTTTCTTACCCCGGGCATACCCCAGTTCCATGTGTCCGTGCTTGCTCAAGAAGGTCAAACCCAACGGCACGTAAAACAACTTCGCATCGCTGATGGCATAACCGTTATCGGCAAAATGCTGATTAAGGTTCTCAGACAAAAACTGCGACATCATGTATCTTCCGGCCACAGTGAATCCAATGTGGTCGTTTCCTTTCGATTCCGCATCATCACTGCCACTGTAATCATCATCTTCCTCGGACTCCTCTGTGAAATCATGGGCCAAAACAAAGTCAAACTTCTTCGACAACTCCACCAACGGCGTAATAGAATCCTTGGTGTGGTATAAAACCATGCTTTTGTCCACGGTTTTGAGGATCGACTTCACCTCTTCATTGATGGCCAGCGTATTGCCCAAGTTTACCGCGCAAATGTCTTTGCCGTCAAACTCTTTTTCTTTATAAAAAATACCGATCGACATGACCGATTTGTTCTCTTTGAAGTAGCGGGTGCGCAAGCGTGTCAACAAACTGTTGTACTCAAACCAACCGCAATCTTGCTGTTGTTTGTTGGTGCTGACATGACAACGACCAAACTGACCGAAGAACTTACCTTGCGGATACTTCTGCAACAAGCCCACCATATTTTTGTACATATGCTCTTCCCGCCACGCCACTTGCTGTGCCGTATTGTCGGATTTGGTCCACAAATACCACTCACGCAATTGCTTGAAAGCCAAGGCATATTCGGCATAATCATCGCCCAACCACTGCTTCCAAACTTTGCTACTGTCGGCGTACTTACCATCAACCGCGGCATGCTTACTCAACCACAAATAGAGTTCCATGGCCCCTTCTTCCGTATCGAAGTCATCATCCTCTTCGTTCATCAAGATGACATCGAGCCGTTTATCCAACGATTCGTTTTGCTCCTCAACCACAACTTCAGCACTACGCGTAGTATCTACGGTGGTGGCTACAACAACTTGGGTTGTATCGGAAATTCCTTCCAGGGTAGATTCATCACCTTCCATGTCGTCGTCCTCATCATCGGTTCCTTCCTTTTCGATTTGTTGCGCCAATTTGGTGGCCATCAAAGCGCCCATACGAATGCTTGGTGGCGCCATGCCACGCTTTTGAATCACATCGCCCAAGCGCATCACCGTCATGTCATAGAAACGCTCTACGTCCAATCCATGCACCTTGATTTTCTGGGAATCTGGCAATGTTTGGTTCCACACCCGAATGCTATCGAACAAGTTCATGTAATCTTGCGACGATGTAGCCCGCAAGAAACGCTTTGCTGTTGAGTCGGTATTGGTGAAGTAGCGCTCCATATACAGGGCGCGGGTTGGACTCAATTCAATCACAAAGTGACGTACCCCAGCTTGCTCGTGAAAGAACTTCAAAAAGCGGTATTCCCCCAGCGAGTTGAACCCAGAAAACATGTGATTTTCTCCTGAGAGCATCACCCTGGCCTCGTTGGCACGCTGAATGAGCGGGCGCACACTTTTCAATTCACCAAAGCCATATTGTTTAAAATCGAGGTAGTACCCTGTGGGCAATACCGCAGACTCTTGGGCCTGTAAAACGCCCAACAACGCAAACAAATAGCTCGCGATTATTCCCTTTTTCATTGCTGATTTCTCCTTTCTTGATGTTTGGGTGATTTTCTACCCACTGATACTGAATCAGTCACATAATCATAATCGCGCGGGCCAGAACCCATGATTGTGTTGCCGAATTTCCAATGCAAACCCGCTTCCGCCATAACGTACCAGCCCGTGCTTTTAAAGCTCGACCCGTTGTTCATGGGCTCTTTTTGATACAACCAAGTGCCTTCACCCAAATCCCACGCATACCCACCGGTGAGTCGGGCAAAGAACGGGCCCACATGAATCGCAGGCTCTATCGTTAGACCATACAAATAAGCTGGATTTTTCACCACAAAACCGGGTTGATCTTGATTGATAAATCCGCCCGCCGTGTTGGTGAATTTCTTGTAACGCTGCTCGCCATACCCGGTAAATCCGCCAATTCCCAATGTAAAAAATTTTCCCAATGAGAATTGGGTCATGTCGCTATACATCACATAAGACGCCGAATAATTCCCATTGCCACCCATCGTTTGGGCCACCTGCAACCGGTGGTTTTGGAACTGTTTTCCATTGCGGGTATTTATTCCCACGCTAATTCCTTGGGTAGATAGGTTGAGCGCATCGAATTCTGTCAATCCCATCACACTGCGCATCGCATTGATGTACTTGGGTTTGAAAGTGGGTTGAATGTAGGTGTAGGCCAGGTCAAACACCAACTTGGATTCTTCGGTTCCACCCCATTCAGAACGATGGGTCATAAAACTCTTTTTATCGCCGTAGTCACTCCCCCAGCCGTCTTCGAATGCTACTGCCGCTGAATCCATGGCACCTAACCAATCTTCCATTCCTCCTGCTTCAGCAAACACAAGAGTCACCATAGAAATGGAGTCCTTAAATTGGTATTCCTTGGTGATTTCCGAGAAAAGTTCAACCGTATCCTTCTTACCCATCTCAAAGGGATCTTCAGACAAGGTAGCCGTATCTAACCCACCCAACGCGCTCAAAGGCGGGTAAATGGTTGTATCAGAATTGGCGCTAGCGGAATCAGGCAGCAACCGCATCAACAAATGCTCGTAGGTGCCCGGTATGCTCATCGCAAAAACACGGGCCATATCGGTTGGATTCACCCCTTCACTGAGCAAATCTTCCATCAAACTGGGCAGTACTTTCTTGTTGTAATGATTCACTGCAAATTGTTCCACGGGGTCAGAACCAAGGATCAAGGTTCTTCGTTTTTCCTGTTTCAATTTCCCCACCAAATCGGCGCGCTTTTGCAATTGCTCAAACAGCGTTTCGCCGACCAAAACACGGTCGTTCACCGAATCGCGAGGGATGGGTTTCAGCCAGGGTTTTAGGGCTTGGTAAGTGGCCCGATTTTCCGGTAAAACATAATTTTCCAATACCCCAGAAATGCTCCAAAGCGAATCCCTGAGAAAGGTGATGGTCTCCACTGCGCTGAAAGCCGGATCCACGTCCAAAGATTCTGTTTCATCCTCTTCATCGCCCGGCACTTGAATCTCTTGATCTTCTTGCCATAAGCGCCACAGTCCTACAGAAACCAACGATCGAATACCTTCCACTTGCGAACGAATGCGGGCCGGAATTTGCTCATCGTTTTGTTCGGCACCCCCCAAACCCACTGTGGTATCTACCGGTAACAAAGCATTTAAATAGGCCGCCAAAGCATACTCATATTCACGGTCGCTGTATTCCAAATACGAGCCCCCACCTTTTCCATACAACTCGGTGGAAGCAAACGAAAATTGTTCAAAAGCGGTACTGTCTAATTTCCTGCGAACGTCGATGGCATCCATCACCGCAACAAAAGGGTTGTCGATATCTTCATCAAACGACATCCGGACATAGTTCCTGTGCATTTGATCGGGGTGCTTCAAGTATTCATTGAGCAATCCCACCTGCAAAGGGTGAAAGTTGAGATAGGCCACCTCAAAGCGCTGTAAATCTCCCGTTCGAATCAACGAAACCAAGTACGGCACATCAATGGGATCGGAAGGAATGTTGTCTTCGCACACGGAAAACAATACCATTTTCTTTTGATCCAGTGCACTCAGTACCCGACCTTGGTAGGTGATAGGCGCCGTTTCGTCGCTCACAGCAGTCGAAACTACCACACTGTCGCTCGCGACTTTCGTTGCAGCAGCATCCCATTGCGCAGACAAACCACTCAGGCACAACACAGAAATGGATAGCGCCCAATGCTTCTTTAAGTTGTTGTTCATCAAGTATTTTCTATTAAACGAGATTCAGGACTTGTTCTTTGATTTGCTCCAACTTTTCCTTCATCTGGACCACCGCTTGCTGCATGGGGAAATAATTGCTCTTCACGCCCATGGTGTTCATTTCACGTCCCATTTCCTGGGCGATAAAATTCAATTTTCTACCCAACGGCTCCTTTTTCAGGCAGGTTTTGAAGTAATCGATGTGTTGTTGTAAGCGCTGTTTTTCTTCGGCAATATCCCACTTGTCTAGGTACATCAATATTTCTTGCTCAAAACGATTTTGGTCGCGCAGCTCCCCGGCCACATGCTCGGCCAGTTGGCCGTAAATGCGATCGCGCAAGCCTTGCTTGCGCGGCTCTTCATGAACCGATACTTCATTCAAATCTAACTGAATGGATTCCACGAGCGACAACAGCTTCACGCCGGTGGCTGCGCCTTCTTCCCTTCTGAATTGCACCAACAAATCAGCCGCCTGCAATGTTAAATCCACGATGGCTTGCTTCACGCCTTCTTCCAACCCTCGCTCACCCGTTTGAATCACTTCCGGAATGCGGATAATCTCCCTGAAAGGATCCCGAAATTCCACCCCAAGGGCCAAACTCAATTCATTGTATTTATCCAGATAAGCCTTGGCCAAGCCCGCATTGATGTGAATCGTTTGATCCTCTGCCTTCACATTTGGAAACGTGATGCTATACGTGCAAGTGATGGTACCCCGCTCTAATTTTTCGTTCAAAAGCCTGCGAATCTGCGGGTCGATTTCGTACAAAAACTTGGGCAACCGCAAATCGGCCTCAAAATACCTGCCGTTAAGGGCTTTGATCTCACATACTGCCCTGAGGGTTGGCGTTTCTACTTGGGCGCGCCCAAAACCCGTCATACTCTGAATTTGACTATCCATGCTAATTCAGGCGAAAATAGACCTTAATACAGAATTTTGAGTCACCCTACCCACACAATTAATTAACTTTGTACAACATTGATGAAAGCAAAGTACATATTGGCCTTTTGCACTTCGGCAGCATGCCTGTTTTTGGGTTGTAATCAAACCACCGATGCCCCTGATAACGACACCCTCGCAACCGCCGAAACGGTGATCGTTACCCAGAAAAAAACAGGATTCTCCGCAGACAACGCCTACAACCACATCAAAAGTCAACTCAACTTTGGCTTCCGCATCCCCGGCACCGCCGCACACAAACAATGCGCCGATTGGTTGTTGAAAGAACTCAAAGCCCAGTGCGACACTACCTACTTTCAGGTGGGTTCGGCCAAAAATCCTACATCGGGCGCACAAATCCCCGTGTACAACCTCGTTGGTAGCATCAATCCAAATGCTGAGAAACGCATGATTTTCGCTGCGCATTGGGACAGTAGACCCATGGCGGACCAGGACGACCAAAACCAAAAAGAGCCCATCCTTGCGGCCAACGACGGTGCCTCTGGTGTGGGCGTCATCCTGGAATTGGCACGCATCCTCCATACCGAAAAACCCGAATGGGGCGTTGATTTCATCCTGTTCGATGCCGAAGACCTGGGAGTTTCTGAAATTGAAAACTCCTTCTGCTTGGGCAGTCAATATTGGGGAAAAAATCCTCACACCCCCAACTACAAAGCAAATTTTGGGGTACTGCTCGATATGGTTGGTGGAAAAGATGCCAAATTCATGTGGGAGGCCAATTCCAACCAATACGCCAACTGGATCTTGGTGCATACTTGGCAAATTGCCAAAGAACTGGGCCACGACAACCATTTTCAACTCCAGAACATTGGGGCCATTACAGACGACCACAAATATGTGTACGAAGCCACCAACATTCCCATGATCGACATCATTCAATACGATGAGAACTCGGGGTTTGCACCCTATTGGCATACCCATGACGACAACCTGGATGCCATCGATAAAAATACCCTACAAGCCGTTGGAAACACATTGTTAAACCTCATTTTCAATCCCCCAGCCACGCTATGAGCGAAACAAACTTGCATTTGCTCGCCTTTGCCGCCCACCCCGATGACGTGGAATTGGCTGCCAGTGGCACCATCATCTCACACATTCAACAAGGGTATCGCTGCGGAGTTATCGACCTAACCCGTGGAGAGTTAGGAACCCGGGGCAACGCAGAATCTCGCGAGACCGAAGCCGCCGCAAGCTCCAAAATCATGGGACTTTCCGTGCGCGACAACCTCGATTTGGGCGATGGTTTTTTCGAAATCAACCAAACAACCCTCATGGCCGTTGTTACCCAAATTCGCAAGTACAAACCCAGCATTGTGTTGGCCAATGCCGTGAGCGACAGACATCCCGATCATGGAAGGGCTGCTGCTTTGGTATCGCGGGCATGTTTTTTGGCCGGGTTGCCAAAAATTGAAACCGGCACATACCCAGCCCATCGTCCAAAAGCCGTTTACCATTATATCCAAGATCGCTTTATCAAACCCGATGTCATTGTAGATATCACGGCGGTTTTCGAACAAAAAATGACCGCCATCAAGGCGTTCAAAACGCAATTTTACGACCCCAACAGCGCTGAGCCCGAAACGCCCATCAGCAGCAAAGAATTCATGGAGTTTTTGGAGGCGAGATCGCTGGAATACGGAAGAACCATCGGCACCAAATACGGCGAAGGCTTCACCACCGAAAGAACCCTCGGCACACAGTCCCTTACTACGCTCCTCTAACCCCTATCCAATTGATGTCTTTCAAGCTACCCCCCCTAAAAATTTGGTTTTGGGTAATCCTTACCCTCGGGTCGTCGGCATTGCAAGGACAAATCAAACCGGCTGATATCGTCGCCAACAAGCCCTATGTGATTGGATACCATCCCACCGACACCGGCAAACTGGTGATCTATTTGCCCATGCCCTTCGCGAGTTCTCAGTTCAAACCGGAAGTGTACAAAATCAAATTACCCCCAGCTTCGGAAGTCCACGCCATCCATTTGGTTTACACCCGATACAAGCAGGTAGACACCTTTAATCAGCCCAAACTCAACATTCGCAGACTCAACAACCTCAAACAATTGTGGCCTGATTTATTCAAGCAAAGCGATATCCAATGGCGGGTATTTGAGCAAAAATCGCCCAAGACCCTAGAGGCCGCAGAAGGCTGCTACCATGGCTTTGTGGTATACCTCAAAAACCGCCCACCAAAAGTTGAAATCGAGCGAGAAATCGCCAAAATTGACCACATCGTCAAAAGTTACAAAGACACCCAAATTTGGATTCCTGAAAAGGTGAGCTACCGCATCCGCAAGCGAGAAGTGGAGACGGGCTATTACCTCCCGCACAGCAAAGACAAGAAAAAACAGCACATCAAATACACCTCGGCAGGCCTTTGGTTCCGTCCGAAAGAAACCCGCATCGTGCGCGACTCGATACCCCTGAAGCGCATCCCCGGACACTATGAGCGCACCGGATTTTTCGATACTTTCGGACTGAGAAACACCGAAGAATTCCGCATGCTAACCCGCAAAAATTGGGAGGGGAAATACGCTGTTTTGGTGGACGTTACAGGCAGCATGACGCCCTACACCGCCCAAGTAATGCTTTGGATGAAACATTCCAAAACCTGCTTGGAAAATGGCAGGGTAGTATTTTTCAACGATGGCAACGAAGCCCCAGATATGCTGAAGCGCATAGGCTACTCGGGCGGATTGCATTTTGCCGAATCACATGCCTTCGACACTGTGTACAAAACCATGCAAACGGCCATGCGCCGTGGCGATGGCGGCGACCTACCCGAAAACAACATCGAAGCGCTGATTGCCGCTCAAAAACGATGGCCCCTGCTCGACAGTTTCATCATGATTGCCGACAACAATGCACCCATCAAAGACATTTCCCTGCTCAAACAAGTCACCAAACCCGTAAACATCATCCTCTGTGGTGTGGGCGATAAAATCCATCCCCATTATGTAGAACTTGCCGCCAAAACAAACGGCAGAATTTATACGCTGGAAGCAGAAATCACCGACCTAAACAAACTCAAGCTGGGCGGACGAATCGATATTGGAAAATCGGTGTATGAGTATCGAAAAGAAGGCCTAGTAAAAGTATTCGATTATTAAAATTTATGTCATCCCAAGAACCCATCGAAACAGACATCATCATCATTGGCGCAGGCCCCGTGGGGTTGTTCACCGTATTCGAAGCTGGATTGCTCAAATTACGCTGTCATTTGATTGATGCGTTGGCCCAGCCTGGCGGACAATTAACGGAGATTTACCCCAAAAAGCCCATTTACGATATTCCTGGTTTCCCCGATGTTTTGGCGGGTGATTTGATTGACAATTTGATGAAACAAGCCGAGCCCTTTAAGCCCGGATTCACGCTGGGAGAGCGGGCAGAGGTCATCGAAAAATTAGACGATAACAAGTTCAAAGTAACCACCGACAAAGGAACCGTACACATCGCTCCCAACATTGCCATTGCGGGTGGTTTGGGTTGTTTCGAACCCCGAAAACCTCCCATTGCCAACCTCGGCGAGTTTGAAAACAAAGGCATCGATTACATCATCAAAGACCCAGAAAAATTCCGGGACAAACGCGTAGTCATTGCCGGCGGTGGAGACTCTGCCCTGGACTGGACAATTTTCCTCAAAGATGTAGCTGCAGAGGTAACCATCATTCACCGCAGAACCCAATTTCGTGGTCATTTAGACTCGGTACAAAAAGTGATGGACATGGATGCGCGCAAAGAGATTCAATTGGTAGTTAACAGTGAAGTGGTTGAATTAAAAGCAACTGCAGATGGAACCCATTTGGGTGCAGTGGGCATCGCCACTGACGGCAACGAGGCCCTCAATTGGGTTGAATGCGACTACTTTTTACCACTGTTTGGACTGTCGCCCAAGTTGGGTCCCATCGCTGATTGGGGACTCAATATTGACAAGGCAGCCATTGAGGTCGACACTTTTGACTACAGTACCAATGTGCCTGGCATATACGCCATTGGCGACATCAACACTTACCCAGGTAAATTGAAGTTGATTCTGTGCGGATTTCACGAGGCCACCCTCATGGTTCAGAGCGCTTTCAAACGCATTTATCCGAATAAAAACAACGTGTTAAAATACACCACTGTAAACGGCGTTCAAGGATTCTGATGCTAACATTGCTACTTTTTCACCGGGTTATCAAATGGATCATTCGCCTGATTTTGGCGTTTGTAGCGATTTCTTTGCTGTGGGTGGTTGCCTACAGGTTTATCAATCCACCCACCACGGCGTTGATGAGCAGTAGGAGCGATACCTATGACATTGAATGTTCGCAAGAATGGGTCGATTACGAAAACATCGGCAACAACATCAAAATGGCGGTTATTTGTGGAGAAGACCAGCGGTTCAAGGAGCACCACGGCTTTGATTTCAAAGCCATCCAAAAAGCCATAGAACACAACATGGGCGGGGGAAAAGTGAGGGGCGCAAGCACCATTTCCCAACAAACAGCAAAAAATGTATTTCTGTGGGAGGGTCGCTCTTGGGTAAGAAAAGGACTTGAGGTTTGGTTCACCGCCCTGATCGAATTGTTGTGGGGCAAAGAGCGAATTTTGGAGGTATACCTCAACATCATCGAGTTTGGTCCAAGCGAAACTTTGCTCACCACAGCCCAAGCCCTGAGAGCAGAAGGCAGCGAAACCAAGACCGCCAAAATCGCCCCTGTATTTGGGGTAGAGGCTGCAGCCCAATACTATTTCAACACCCCTTGCAACAACCTCACCAAAACCCAAGCCGCCAAACTTGCCAGCATCCTTCCCTGTCCAAGCAGCTGCGGAATGTCGTCTCCCTTCGCCTACAAACACCGGAATTTCATCTTGCGTAGCATGAGAAAATGGGGCAAATCTTTGCTGTTGTAAAGGGGCTATCTGATTCGCGCTTTTGACCCAATGGGAGGGGTTGACCCCTTTCCGAAAATTGTCGTATTTTTGCAGTAATCTATTCTATGGCTACTACTCAAGACGTATCAGTTGGAAATTTTTTGCGCTACAATGGCGAACTCGTTCAAGTAATCGAATGGCAACACCGCACTCCCGGTAACTTGCGTGCATTCTATCAAGGCAAAATGCGTCGCGTGAAAGACGGGAAATTGGCAGAAAACCGCTTCCGCAGCGGCGAGGCTGTTGAAATTGTACGTGTTGAAACCAAAGAATTGTCTTACCTGTACGAAGAAGGCGATGCGTTCATCTGCATGGATAATGAAACCTACGATCAATTGCCCATTGCCAAGCACATGTTCGGTGAAGGTGCCAAATTTATGAAGGAAGGCGACATCGTTTTGGTGGCTTTTGAGGGCGAAATTCCCGTATCCGCAGAACCCCCATCACACGCTGTGGTTGAAATCACCTACACCGAGCCCGGAATGAAAGGCGATACTGCCACCAACACATTGAAACCTGCCACCACTGAAACTGGGGCCTCTGTAATGGTTCCTTTGTTTGTGAACACCGGCGAGAAAATCAGGGTAGATACCCGCACCGGTAGCTATGTTGAACGCGTAAAATAATCACCGCGTACGCATGCAACCCTTGATGTCGGCCGCAAACGGCTTTTTGGCGTTCCCCGAAACGGAATTGGCTACCTTGGAAAATGCCAAAGTAGTGGTTCAACAAACCCCTTACGAATACTCAAGCTCCTACCTCATGGGATCCGACAAAGGTCCCGCCGCCATGGTAGAAGCCAGCCATTACGTAGAATTTTACGACGAAGAAATCGACCGTGAAGCCTACAAGAATTTTGGTATAGCCACCCTCGAACCCATTGATTTTACTGGCGCTGTAGACGCAGACGCTGTTAAACTCATCGCAGACCAAACCAGGGAGTTGCTCAACCTCAACAAGTTTGTGGTTTCATTGGGCTCTGAGCACACCGTAACTTACGGTTACATGCAGGCTTATGCAGAGAAATATCCGAACATCAGTGTTTTACAGATAGACGCGCACAGCGATTTGCGTGCCGCCTATCAAGGCAATCCCTATTCCCACGCCAGTGTGATGCACCGCATTCACGACATGGGCCTGAATTTGGTTCAAGTGGGTATCCGCGCACAATGCATCGAAGAAAGTCAATTAATCAAAAATTCTGACAACATCCATACTTGGTATGCCCATGATTTATGGGACAACGATGCTTGGATTGATGATTGCATCGACAAATTGGGCGATGTGGTTTATGTCACCATTGATGCCGATGGCTTCGACCCCTCTGTGGCTCCCGCTGTGGGTACCGCAGAACCCGGTGGACTTACCTGGATACAAGGATGCAAATTGCTTCGCAGAATTGCTGAAAGAAAACAAGTGGTAGGCTTCGACATCGTTGAAATCGCCCCAAGAGAAAATGATATCCTCACAGAATTCACCATGGCCAAGCTGTGTTATAAATTCTTGGGTTATTTGAATGTAAACAACAGAATATGACAACCGCCCAAAGAATCTACCTCGACAACGCCGCCACTACCCCCATGGCTGAAGAGGTAATCGATGCGATGATCCCCATGATGCGCGAGCATTTTGGCAACCCCAGCTCCACCCATGCACACGGCCGCAAGGTGAGAGGCATCATTGAAGAATCACGCGGCACCGTTGCCAAATTGTTGAACTGCGCGCCCGGAGAAATTTTCTTTACATCCGGCGGTACCGAAGCCGACAACCTCGCACTGCGTGGCTCGGTTGCCAAATTGGGCATCCAAAACATCATTTCATCGGCCATTGAACACCACGCCGTTTTACATACCGTAGAAGAACTACACCACCATCATGGCGTAGGACTCAACTTCGTCAACCTGAACGCTCAAGGACATGTAGACATGGGACACCTGTCGGAATTGCTTCAACAAAAACCCCATGCCCTGGTGAGTCTCATGCACGCCAACAATGAAATTGGCAACATGATCGATGTGCAAGCCGTAGGCGAAATGGTGCACCAAGCCAATGGCATATTCCATTGCGATACCGTGCAAACGATGGGACATTTTCCTTTCGACCTCAGTCAAGGCCATATCGATTTTTTGGCGGGTGCCGGACACAAATTCAA
>JBJTNN010000223.1:0-2982 GCA_046074125.1 Bacteroidota bacterium | reverse complement strand
GACCGGCAAACATCAAATCGGGGCGCGATTTGAATTGCTGTTCATCGACCAAGAAATACTCTTGCTCAATACCCAAAGAGATGGAACAGGTTTTTACATTTTTATCGAAGTATTGACAAACATCGGTTGCGGCAGATTTCAAGAAAGCCACCGACTTCAACAGGGGCGCCTTGTAATCGAGTGCCTCACCAGTGTAAGATACAAACACGGTGGGAATACACAAAGTCTTCGCACCGGCCTTGGGCATGATGAATGCGGGAGAACTTGGATCCCAAGCGGTATATCCGCGTGCTTCAAACGTATTTCTGATACCGCCCGATGGGAAAGAACTGGCATCTGGCTCTTGCTGTGCCAACGCTTTGCCACCAAACTTTTCAATGCCCGTATCTACACCGGTAGGCTCAAAAAAGCTATCGTGCTTTTCTGCCGTAGTGCCTCGCAAGGGTTGAAACCAGTGGGTGTAGTGTGTTGCGCCCAAATCCAGAGCCCAAGCCTGCATGCCGGCAGCCACCTCATCGGCGGTTTCGCGGGAGATAGGCTGACCATGACTGGCCGCTTGTGCAATCGCTTGCTGAGCAGCCGCAGACAAATACTGGGACTGGGCTTTCGGACCAAATACCAAATCGGCATAAAATGTACTGATGCCTTCGTGACCTACGGCGAAATCATTCACGGAAGCGGAACTGTTTGAAGATTTTTTTGACATGTGTGATTGGCGTGTTTTTCGACTCCACAAAGTTCTCACATTTTAAGTGTCAATCATACATTTATATGCATCAATTTTCACCACACCATCCACAGTCCGCAACGCCCAAAAAACCACACAATCCACACTTATTCACAAAATGAACACATGGATAGATTTCTTATCCACGTAGGCAATTCCTGCTTAAATTCGCTCCCACAAATTATTCATGAGCCACTCTCACATCAATAAGGTCACCGGTGCTGGCCTTCTCATTACCTTGGGCATCATTTTTGGCGACATCGGAACCTCTCCCCTGTATGTTATGAGTGCCATCATGGGCGAAAACGCAATCACCAAGGAACTCGTTTACGGCGGTTTAAGCTTGGTCTTCTGGACGCTTACCATCCAAACAACTGTCAAATATATCATATTGGTGCTGCGGGCCGACAACAAAGGAGAGGGTGGAATTTTCTCCTTGTACAACCTGCTCAAACGGCGTTATCCGCAGTTGATTATCGGCACGGTGATTGGCGGAGCCATGTTGCTGGCCGATGGGATTATTACACCACCGCTCTCAGTATCTTCCGCCATCGAAGGACTCAAATTGATTGATGGGCTTGAAGACCTCAACACAGTGCCCATTGTGATCAGCATTTTGATTGGCTTATTCATGATTCAAAGAGCGGGTACAAGCTTCGTCGGAAAATCTTTTGGTCCGATTATGCTCGTTTGGTTCTGTATGCTCGCAGTTTTGGGCTTTACCAATATTCTTAAACATCCAGAAATTCTCAAAGCCCTTTCACCCACATACGCTGTATCATTATTAGTATACAGCCAATATGATTTCTTTCTAATTCTCGGTGCCGTGTTCCTATGCACGACAGGTGCAGAAGCGCTGTACAGCGATATGGGGCATTGTGGTCGTAAGAACATCCGTGTTTCTTGGACATTCGTCAAATTGGCATTGGTACTTAACTATTTTGGACAAGGCGCATGGTTATTAGGACAAGAAGGCAAACTTTTGGGCGATCAAAGACCATTTTATGCATTGATGCCTGACTGGTTCTTACCCATTGGTATTGGAATCGCCGCGATGGCAACCATCATTGCGAGCCAAGCGCTGATTACAGGTGCATTCACCTTGGTTTCCGAAGCCATTCGATTACACTTCTTTCCCAAATTTACTGTCAAATACCCAAGCGATATTAAAGGTCAAATCTATATTCCCGTCATTAACTCCTTTTTGCTGATTGGATGTATCACCGTGGTATTATTTTTCCAAGAAGCCGAAAAAATGGAAGCGGCATACGGTCTTGCGATTACCATCGACATGTTGATGACAAGCATTCTGTTGGCGTATTTCATGAAGTTCAAGCGATACAAAAAGACGTTTGTATACCCCATCATGGCTTTGTTCTTCTTCATCGAGAGTGTATTCTTAATTGCCAACCTATCCAAATTTTCTGAAGGCGGTTTCTTTACCGTTCTCATTGGAGCCCTTTACATCGTAGTCATGTATTCTTCACTGCGCGGAGGTAAAATTAAAAATGACGTCATCGAACGGGAGGATCTACATAATTTCAGAGACAAACTGCGTGCTTTGAGTCGCGACACTACTTTGCCCAAATATGCCACACACTTGGTGTACATGTCTAAGGTAAAAGAACCCGCCATGGTTGAGTCACCCATTTTGTATAGCATCCTACACAAAAGACCGAAACGCGCCGATTTTTACTGGTTTGTCAACATCGAGGTTACTGACGAGCCTTACACCATGGAGTACAAAGTCTTAACGATTGAAAAGAATGATATCTACAAGGTACAATTCAGACTTGGGTTCAGGGTGCAACAAAAAATTAGCATCTATTTAAAGACAGTGATTCGAGAATTGGTTGAAAACAAGGAAATCGATTTAGATCCTCATTATCATGCCTACGTGGACAAAAAATCCATCGGTGATTTTAGATACGTCTTGGTAGAAGAAGAAATGAGTCAGGAAAATGACCTACCCATATTTGAGCATACAGTGATGAAGATTTACAATGCTGTTCGGTATTTCTCAGGTAAACCCGAAAAATGGTTTGGCCTCGATGGGTCCATGGTGAGCACTGAATTGGTGCCTTTGATAGTATCTCCAAGAGCCGCAGCGCAACTTAAACGCATCAAGCAATGAAGAAATTGTCATTCAAATTAGTACTTACCGCAATTTTGGGCTCGTTTTCTTTGAATGCCCAAGCCCAAGATCCATCGGCAATTGCAAAGCGATCGCAAGCCCTACCCGCGTTGGAAGAAAC
>JBJTNN010000222.1:0-2872 GCA_046074125.1 Bacteroidota bacterium | reverse complement strand
GCTAAAATTGGTATCGACACCGATGAGGTCCATGAGTTTAAACGGCCCCATTTTGAAGCCGCTGCTTTCGAGCAGGCGGTCGATGGCTTCGAGGGAGGCGGTATTTTCTTCGAGGGCTTTGAGGCTTTCTACGTAATAATGTCGGGCCACGCGATTGACAATAAATCCGGGGGCATCGGCGGCGTAGACGGTGGTTTTTCCGAGAGACTGCGACCAGTTGAAGGCTTTTTCTGCCACGGCGGGGTTGGTGGCCACTCCTTTGATGATTTCCACCAATTTCATGATGTGGGCGGGGTTGAAGAAGTGCACGCCGACGACTCTATCGGGGTGGTTGAGGCCGGCCGCGATTTGGGTAATGGGAATGCTAGAGGTATTGGTGGCGAAGATGGTTTCTGGGGTGTTGATGGTTTCCAGGAAGCCAAAGAGTTCGCGTTTGATGGGCAGTTGTTCGAGGACGGCTTCGATGATGAAATCGGCCACCAGTGTATGGCGGTCGGGGGTGGTGCTGAGGAGCGACAGGGCTGCTGCGGCTTTTTCTGCGGTGGTTTTGCCTTTGGAAACGGCGATATCGAGTTGGTTTTGGATGTAGGCCTGTCCTTTTTCAAGGGCGGCGGGGTGCACATCGAACAGAACGGTAGGGTATCCGGCTTGGATGCTACACAGGGCGATGCCTGATCCCATCACACCGGCGCCAATGACTGCCACTTTCATCATACTTTCAAAGTTAGGGAAACGCGGTTGGAAGTTAGCGACCTCTCAACCAGCTTTGGGGATTTTGTTTTTCTTGTCCGTGCCAGATTTGGAATTGCAGCACGGCTTTATCGTCTTCATCGGTCATGACTTTTCCGATGTGTTGATTCATGCGGATCACTTGTCCTTTTTCTACCAGCACCACGGATAGGTGAGAGTACACGGTGAAGAAATCGCCATGGTTTACGAGCACGGCCTGACCTTGTCCGGGTATGTTGAGGATGGCGCTCACGGTGCCTTCGAAGACGGCGCTGGCGAGTGCTCCTCGGGGTGAGGTGATATCTACGCCGTTGTTTACGGTTGTGATACCTTCTAGGTCGGGGTGTTCATGCACGCCAAAGGTTTGGGAGATGAAGCCGCGTTCTACGGGCCAGGGCAGGTTGCCTTTGTTTTTGGAGAAGGCTCCACCGATGGCACGGGCTTGGGGCGAGAGGAGATTTTCTTTGCCGGCGTTGCTGCTGCTACCGCTTCCGCTGCGGGCTTTGCTGGCGCTGCTGGCGGCGCGGGCTTTGCGTTTGCGTTCGGCCTCGATTTCTTTGGCGATCAACCGACTGATTTCGTTATTGAGTCGGGCTATGGCTTTTTCATTTTCGCGGATGCGATCGCGCAGTTCTTCTTCTTTGCCGGAGAGCTGTTTTACCAGGGATTGTTTGGCTTGTTTATCGGTCTCCAGTTCTTTGGATTCTTTTTCATTTTCGCCCATGAGCACGGATTTCTCTTGCTTTACTCCTTCCAGTTGGTTGATGGTTTTTCCGAGCGATTGCGCTTGGGCGGTGATGGCGGTAATTTGATGTCGGCGATACCCCGATATTTTTCTCAGGTATTTCCATCGGCGCATGGCTTGGGAGATGGATTTTGAGGAGAAAACGAAGGCGATTTCACGTCCGCTTTTGCGGGTTTTGTACGCTTTGATGATGGTTTTCTTCAACTTCAGCTGTTGGGCTGCGTGCTCTTTGGTGAGACTGTCGAGGAATTTCTGTTTTTGTGTGAGTTCATAATTCACCGAACGAATTTCCATGCCCAGGTTTTTGATGACCACCTGTCGTTGTTGGATGATTTGGTTGAGCGAATTGAGTTTATCGAGGGTAACAGACTTTTCTTTTTGGGTGGATGTGAGGGCCTTTTTTTGTTCGGCGATGACCCGTTGCATTTTTTTGCGTTTGGCTTCAAGTTGTTTGCGTGATTGGGCCTGTGTTGTGTTTGGCAACAGGGAGGTAATCAGCAGCAGTATGAGGGCCAGGATGCGCAAGGGTTATTTTGGGAGGGTTTGTTTTTTGTAGGAACTATCGATTTTGAACGGATACGAAGGTATGGTATCGTATCGGGCCGTTGTTAACGTCAAATCGACTTGTGCACTTTGTTGTGCACTGGTGGTATTTATTTTGAGCGCCATGGGGAGGGCGGTGAAGTCTCCGTTGGATTCTTTGGACACGTTGAGCCACTGGTTGTGTTCGAGCGATACTTTGCCATCTGAGGCGGTGGGGTTGCTCATTTCGGTGACGCGAAGTCGGGTAAACGCTGGGTTTTCTGCTTTGGTATCGGCGTTGGGATTGTCGAAGTTCGATTTGATGAGCAATCCTTGAAACAGGGCTGAGTAGCAGAGCATGTTGTTGATGATTTCGGCGGTGTAGCGACTTTCGGGGTGAAAGTTTGGGCTGCAGGTATCAACTAAGGGTTGTCCTACAAACAGGTTTTGGACTTGTTTGATGCCGAGGGGGATGGGTGATATTTTCAGGGCGTCTGACACGGGGATTTCGAAATAAACTTTTTCTGGATTGAGGTTGGGGATTTCGTTGATGGCAATTTTGATGGTGTCTTTGTGGATGATGCCTTTGGCCACGGGAATTTGGACGCCCACATTGGCGCTGAGGCTAAACCAGACGATGGAATCGCGTTTCATGCGGATGCTAAGGACCAAGGGTGGGACGTCTTTATTATTCAGGTCAACATCGTACCGCCCGGTGAAATACGTCCAGTGATTGTCTTGCGGCAGGCGATTGTCAGACAGCGGCAATTTTGCACTGGTTTGGGCCTGTGCGAAAGTATAGGTGACCAGCAGGGCGAGGAGGGTAAAAAGGGGCTTCATGGGCTTTTGGGGTGGGGATTATTTCTGTGAAGGAGG
>JBJTNN010000221.1:0-2573 GCA_046074125.1 Bacteroidota bacterium | reverse complement strand
GATAGCCGCATTGTTCTTGCTCTACGTTGTGTTGGGCGGGCTGTTTTTGCCATTGAAGCCCGGAATAACTGGGCTTTCATCGGTAAAAATCACCTCCGGTGGATCACAAACGCTGAAAATCAATGTTTATAATGCACCTTGGTTGAAGGAAAATGCGTTCAATGACAAAGAAATCGGACAGGGGAATTATCAAATCCCGACCAAAGTGATGTTGGTTTCCAAAGGGACGAAAGGCAGATTTCAAACCACTGCCATTAAATTTTCAGGAGATCATGGTCAATTGCTGGCCAATATGAACCTAAATATGGGATCGACTAAGGTGTCAAACGAGTATTACTCTGTGTTTATTGAATTGAGCAATGGGAAATATTTGGGGTTGCCAGAGGCGATTTACATGGAGCGTGGTGCCAATGATACCGCGGGTAAATCAGACTTTATTGCTGAAGAAAATACCCAAGCCCGTGGTGATCGAGAGATTTTTGAAATGAGTTTTCCCAACCGGATGGTATTAAACGAGAGTGTAAGAAACCTCTTTTACCATGTACCTATGTGGTTTGCCATGTTGGCGCTGCTGGGAATGGCCTGTTGGTATGCCGTCAAATATTTGAGATTCGGACAGTTGGAAGACGATATGTTTGCGGATTCGTTGGTTAGGGTGGGTATACTCGCCGGTATTTTAGGATGTATCACCGGTGCAACCTGGGCAAGGGTAACTTGGCAGTCCTGGTGGCCTGCGGCCGACCCCAAACTCAACGGCGTGGCCATAGGTATGACCATGTATTTCGCGTATTTGCTGCTGCGTTCAACATTAACGGATCCATACCAAAGGGCAAGAATTACTGCAGTGTATTCGGTATTCATCTTTCCAATTTTTATCGCCCTGATAGTGATTATGCCCAAACTTTCGCCCAATTCGTTGCATCCGGGCTCTGGGGGCACTGTGGGTTTTAATAAGTATGATTTAGACTCAACAATGCGGTTGTTTTTCTATCCAGCAGTGATAGGATGGATCGCTTTATATTACTGGATCGCCAATTTGCGATACAGAATCGCCACCCTTAAAGAAAAAGAACTGAACGCATGAAACAAACCATCACTGAGCAATTCGACGCCAATGCCGCTGAGCTCTTGGCAAAACACAATTTGATGAACGCCGTATACGCTGTATTGGCCATCATTTTCGTGGGTATATTGTTATATTTAGTTAGACTGGATCGCAAAGTATCCAAAATCGAAAAGCAATCATGAAACCCTTTCACCTCATTTTGTTGGTCCTCGCCGGGATTGGTATCGCCACGGTGATTAGTATGTACGGCAACACAACCCAATATGTGGCATTTCCTGATGCACAGCGCATCGCCCAAGAAAATCCGGGAAAAACTGTCCATGTGGTATGTAAATTGAACAAAGCAAAACCCATAGTGTATGATGCGCAAACCAATGCCAACCGATTGGAGTTTTATGGATTTGATTCCCTGAACAATGAAAGCAAAGTGGTGTTCACCAAGCCCAAACCCGCTCAATTTGAACATTTGGAAAAAATGGTGTTGATCGGAAGCTACGACAAAGACCATTTTTTGGCTACAGAAATATTGAGTAAATGTCCTTCTAAATACGAGGATGCCCCGGGCGCTACAACTGCATCAAAATGAAGCCGGTAGAAGCCCCAATAGTATTTAACGGAGAATGGCTGTGGTTGGGAAACCTGGGTCATGTGTTCGTGATTTTGTCGTTCATCGCCTCAATATTGTCGGCCATTTTTTATTTTCAACACGAAAAAAATCAATGGTCTGCGGGACTAATTTGGGGAAAGCGGTTCTTCCAAATCCACGCGGCCGCCATCGTAGCGGTATTCGTGGTGTTGTTTTCAATCATTTTCTTTCATCGATATGAATTTCATTATGCATGGCGACATTCAAGCAACAGTTTGCCTGTTTATTACATGATTTCCTGTTTTTGGGAAGGTCAAGAAGGCAGTTTTCTGCTTTGGCTATTTTGGAATGCATTGATAGGCTTGGTATTGCAGAGAACGGCTAAGGCTTGGGAATCTCCGGTGATGGTGGTTGTGGCCTTTGCCCAGATTGCATTGGGTTCGATGTTGTTGGGGTTCCATTGGGGCGAATTGAAAATTGGTAGCTCCCCATTTGATCTGTTGCGTGAACAACGTCCCGATTTCCTGAATATCCCCATTTTGGGTCAGTTGGGTGTAGGCAATTATCTACAAGTCTTCAAAGACGGGAATGGATTGAATGCATTGCTTCAAAATTACTGGATGGTAATACATCCACCCACCTTGTTTTTGGGATTTGCCACAGCGATTGTTCCTTTTGCTTATAGCATTGCCGCCCTTTGGAGAAACAACGATAGGGGTTGGATCGCTCATGCGCTCATTTGGGGGTTGGTCTGCGTAGGTGTCCTTGGTTTGGGAATCATCATGGGTGGATTCTGGGCCTATGAAGCGCTTTCTTTTGGTGGATATTGGGCCTGGGATCCTGTAGAAAATGCATCCCTAATGCCGTGGCTTATCATGGCTAGCGCGGCACATATGTTAATCATTACCAAAGCCACGGGCC
>JBJTNN010000220.1:0-6972 GCA_046074125.1 Bacteroidota bacterium | reverse complement strand
ACGTTCACCGACTTAGACGGCAACAACTACAGTTTCAACATCAATGGTTTGGGGGCTAGGCACATGGGAGCAGAATTGCAGGCCTCGTTCCGTGCGGGCGATGGCATAACCTTCGAGGGCAGTTTGAGCATGGGCGATTGGATCTGGAATTCGGGTTCGGAGGTGATTGTTCGCAACGATTTGGGCGATAGCATCGCGAAAGTTGATTTTGATGCCAAGGGCGTGCACGTGGGCGATGCGGCTCAGCAGCAGGTGGCGGTGTTGATGCGCTGGGAACCTACCTATTTGAAAGGGGCTTATTTCACTGCTCAGTACATTCATTTTACCAAGCACTATGCGGATTTTGATCCTACGGCATTGGTTGGTAAATACAAAGGACAGGAATCGTTCATGTTGCCGAGTTACTGGTACATGAATTTGACAGGGGGGTACAAATGGACAATGAAAGGCGGGATGAAGGTGCAGATTTATGGCATGGTGAACAATGTAACAAACAATGTTTACATCACTGACGGACAGCATCGAAATGTAGACGGCAATCCCATCAATACCTTTAACCCCAAGAATTTGGAAGTCTATATTTCTCCTGGGCTTAGATTCACTACAGGGATCAGAATTAACTATTAACATCGAACAGAAAATATGAACATGAAAAAAATATTCGGATTTGCCTTGGCCCTATTAGGTAGCGCTAGCATGGCATTTTCACAGGCCACTTTGCCTGCATTTTGGAATTGTAACGACCCTGCAGCGGCGCCAACAGGATTTACTTTGAATCAGGGCACCTCGGGTACGTTTGTGTATACTTCATCCACGTTGGTGAAGAGTACGCCTGCGGCGATCCGATTGGACGTAACGGGCGAATGGATCAAGATCAATTGGACAGGAACCGCAGATACTTTGTGGTTTTATGCATCGGGTACTGGCGCTTCTGGGGTAACGGCTTGGAAGGGAACGTTTGATGTGGAGGCGAGTGCGGATGGCAGCACATGGACATCGGTAAAGAAGTTCGTGGATACCGACATGCCCATGGGCACCAAGCAGTTGTTTGCCCAGGTTGGCAGTACCGCTCGCTTCGCTCGCTTAATTTTCACATCGAAAACATCGGGGTATAACTTGGCCATCGACGACATCGAGGTACGTCCGGGCAAAGGCGGTGCAAAACCCGAAATCAAAGTGGATTACGCAGGGAAAACCCTCATTAATGGCAACGAAATCCGTGTGGGTAATGCCAATAGCTTTGATCTTACCATCAAGAATAATAGCACACTGGGCGACCTTAACATCACAGGTTTGCAAAAATCGGGCACCCATGCAGCCGACTTTACCACTGCGCAATCGTTCCCGGTAACCGTAAAAGCCGGTGAATCCACCACGCTTACGGTTGATGTGAATCAGAATGTTACCAACGGATCTTTGAAAGCCACTTTGGGCATTTTGAGTAACGATAGTTTGCAGTTGCCCTTCAACGTGAAAGTGTATGCCATCCGTGGTAGTTTGGCCTCCGAGCCAACATCGGCACCTGGGGCCCTGAATTTGGTGAGCAATCTGGCTTGGAAATCGGTGTTGGGGATTACCTCTTCAGATGCCGATGGTTACTTGGTGATGTTGAGCACATCGCCCATCACAGCCACCCCCGTGGATGGCGTGGCTTACCAGCGTGGTGAGTACCTCAATGGTGCCCGCATCATGCACGCTGCAGCCCTTGCGGATGTTAACTTCGACAACATTTGGGGTGCTACAAAATACTATGTGAAGGCGTTTGCATTCAATGGTTATGACAGCTATATCAATTACTTCAGCACCTCGGCGAGTTCCTTGGAGTATACCACCCCCGGACTTAATCCAGGAAGTTTCTATGGTTCGTTGACTGCTGCAGATACCCTGTTGGTGTCGAAATTGCGTGGCATCGTACGTCCACATTTCCAAGTGTATTACAGCAACTTTGGTGCTACCATGGCCTCAAACTTTGATGCCCGCGATACCACCGACGGTAAAAAAGTCATCAACTGTTTCTATACTGGCTATCCTTATGTATTTACTCCGCCGTTTTTCTTTGACGTGGCCGACCAGAACTATTTGAGTCGCGAACACTCTTATCCCTATTCTTGGATGGGTGAGGCGAGTCAGGACAGTGCCAATTACAGCGATCTGTATTTGTTGTACTTGGTGCACCAGAACAAGGGAAATGCGGTGCGTAGCAACTACCCCATGAACAATTTGAAGACCGTAACCATGAACTTTTATGGCGGTAAATTTGGGACAGATTCAGCGGGTGGATTTGCTTATGAACCCCGCGATTTTGCCAAAGGTGCATTGAGTCGCTCTAACTTTTATATCTGTGCAACTTACAACCGTACCGGTGCTCCTTTTACCATTCCAACGGCCAATGAGTTTTTGGGGATGAACCAAGACCAGAATGTATTGAAGCGTTGGAGTAAGCAATTCCCGCCCAACGGATGGGAGATTGCCCGACATGAATACGTGGCTTCTGTTCAGAAGAACCGAAATCCGTTTGTGGACCATCCGGAGTGGGCTTGTTACATTGATTTCTCTACCATGAAGTATGTATCGGGCGGAACTGCTTGCGGCGGTCCAACCATCTCAACCAAGCCCCTTGCGTTGGTGAATGCGAATATTTACCCCAATCCCAGTTCGGATGTGATGCACATTGATTTGTCGGGTTTCAACGGCAGCGAAGTAAAAGTGACTGTGGTCGACTTTTACGAGCGTACGGTTTTTGAAGGCAAGCGTCAAGGTGGTAGCATGACCTTGGATGTTAAGGGGTGGTCGGCCGGACAGTATTTGGTCTTGATTCACGGCGCCACGAAGCAGGCGGTGACCACTGTGATGGTGAATTGATGAATTTTCAGCGCGCCGAGATATTGGATTTGATTGATCGCTGTTTGGCCGAGGATATCGGCAGCGGCGATCACAGCAGTTTGGCATCGATTCCGAAAGGAACCATGGGCGAATCGCGCTTGTTGCTCAAGCAAGAGGGGGTGGTGGCAGGGTTGGCATTGGGTGAAGTGATTTTGCGCAGGCTGGATCCTGAAATAGAATGGGTTTCGATGGCCAGCGATGGCGATTATTTGCCATCTGGAACGCAGCTTGCTGCGGTGAAAGGGCGGGTACATGCCTTGTTGGCTGGGGAGCGGTTGATGTTGAACTTCATGCAGCGGTTGTCGGGTGTGGCGACCCAAGCGTATCAGGCAGTGAGATTGGTTGAGGGCACGGGCGCAAGGATATTAGACACGCGCAAAACCACGCCAGGTCTGCGAACTTTGGAAAAGTGGGCGGTTACCATGGGCGGGGCACAAAATCATCGCATCGGGTTGTACGACATGGTGATGTTGAAAGACAACCACAATGATTCGGCTGGGGGTATTACCGCGGCGGTGAATCGCACCAAGGCGTATTTGCGGGAGAAAGGATTGACGTTGGGCATCGAAGTAGAAACGCGCAACATGGACGAAGTGAGGGAAGTATTGTCGTTGGGCGGAATCCAGCGGGTGATGCTCGACAATTTCACCCCGGAGGCCTGTGTTGAGGCGGTGAAAGAAATCGCGGGGCGTTGCGAAACCGAAGCTTCGGGAGGCATTCATTTGGGCAATTTGCGGTCGTATGCAGAGACGGGGGTAGATTTCATCTCCTTGGGCTCACTCACGCACAGTGTGATGTCGTTGGACATTAGTTTTAAAACGAAAGTAGTATCATGAAAAAAAGTATAAACATCGTATTTACCTCGGGATTGATGATGATGGGCTTGTTGATTGGTGGCGCCCAAAGCGGTTGCAACGCCAAGGGATCTGGCGCTGAATCATCGGACAGTGCTGCGGTAGAAATGGCTTTGGAGGCGCAGGCTTTGGAGGGACATGCGGCATCAGACAGTACAATAAAGGTGGCAGGCGATACGGCAGCGGAACAGAAAAAAGCGGTTTCTGGCAAATTGCAATGGTACGAATATGCCGATGGGTATAACAAGGCCAAGGCGGAAAACAAAATTTTGCTCGTGGATGCCTACACCGATTGGTGTGGTTGGTGCAAAGTCATGGACAGAGAAACCTATACCAATGCCGCGGTTATTGCTGCATTGAACCAAGATTTTGTGTGTGTAAAATTTAACCCAGAAGTGGAGATGACGCACAGTTTTGGAAAGTATAATTTGAAGAGCAACGAGTTATTGTATTGGTTGTCGAACGGACAACCCGGGGGATATCCCACCAGTTATTTTGTATTTCATCCAGCCAAAAACGATGAGCGGGCGTCTCAGGCGGGCTATTTGCCCCCCGATCAATTTTTGAAGTTGTTGGCGGAGGTGAAGAAGCGACATTAATCCTTTATGGCTAGAAAAGTAAAAGAGTTTCGATTGTTCGAGAAACTGACCATTGAAGCGGCCGCGGCCGAAGGTCATTGTATTGCCCGTCACGACGGACAAGTAATTTTTGTGAAATATGCCGCACCGGGCGATGTGGTGGATGTGCAGATCGTGAAGAAGAAAAAGAACTTCATGGAGGGCAAGATCATCCGGTTTCATGAAAAATCGACGTTACGGGTGAATCCTATGTGTCAGTATTTTGGCACATGTGGTGGCTGTAAGTGGCAGCATTTGGGATATGCGGATCAGTTGGCATTCAAGCAGCAGCAGGTGGTGGATGCGATGGAGCGGATTGGCAAGGTGGAGGGGTTTGAGGTGATGCCTATTTTGGGTAGCGGACAGGTTTATGGGTACCGCAACAAGCTGGAATTAACGTTTGCGGACCGCAGTTGGGTGACGGTGATGCCTGCCGAGGGCGAGCCTTTTCCAACGGCGTTGGGGTTTCATATGCCGGGAAAATTCGACAAGGTGTTGGATATTGAGGCCTGTCATTTGATGCCCGATTACGTGAATTTGATTCAGCGCGGGGTAAAGGGGTATTGCGAGGCGAAGGGGATTGAATTTTTCAATGTGATTAAGCAGGAAGGACAGATGCGCAACATCATGTTCCGGTGCAATCGCGATGGTGAGTGGATGGTTTTGGTATCGTTTCACGAGGAGCGTGAAGAGAATGCCGGGCTGATGCAGTACATCGCCGATACGTTTGATAAAATTGTGTGTTTGGTATACGTGATCAATCCCAAGCGGAACGATACGTTGCAGGATTTGGAGGTACAGTTGTTTGCGGGCAAGCCTTATTTAACAGAGCGATTGGGCAACAGGACGTATAAAGTGAGGCCGCAGAGCTTCTTTCAGACGAATACGTTGCAGGCCGAGAATTTGTATGAAATCACCAAGGATTTTGCTGGGTTAACGGGGGGTGAGTTGGTGTATGATTTGTATACGGGAACGGGCAGTATTGCTTTGTTTGTGGCGGATCAGGCGAGGGAAGTTGTGGGGATAGAATACGTGGAGGAGGCCATCATGGATGCCAAAGAGAACATGTTGTTAAACGGGGTAGAGAACTGTAAATTTTACGCAGGCGATATGAAGGATATTCTCACGGCGGAGTTCATTGCGGAGCACGGAAGACCCGATGTGGTAATCACAGATCCACCGCGAGATGGCATGCATCCGAGTGTGGTTGAGCGGTTGTTGGAGGCCAGACCCAAGCGCATTGTTTACGTGAGTTGCAATCCAGCGACTCAGGCCAGGGATGCCGCGTTGTTGGATGTGGCGTATCGCTTGGTGAAGGTTCAGCCCGTGGACATGTTCCCACATACCCATCACGTGGAGAATGTGGGTTTATGGGAGTTGCGGGGTTGATTTATCGCTTCAAATAAATATTCTTGGTGAGCTTGGGGCGATGACCGTTGTTGTAGTTGAAGACGATGTAGTAAACGCCTTCGGGGAGTAGTTCTGCGGGTTCGTTGTTTTGACTTTGGCTCGATGCGTGATTGCGGCCGTCCCACGCGATGTTTTGTGGGGCATTGGACTCATAGACCACCTGTCCCCATCGATTAAAAATTACCCACGATGCTTTTGGGAAGGCCCAGAGTCCTGGAATTACTAGAGAGTCGTTGACACCATCGCCGTTGGGTGATATGCCTTCCGGGATTTGGATTTCGGCTTCGGGTTTGATGGGAAGATTGAGACAAAGCGTGTCATCGCAACCAAATGAGTCCCTCACCACCAAGCAAACCTTGTAGCTGATCCATAGAAATGATTTGACATAGCTGTGCGTGGGACTTTGAATATTGCTACCGGTGAGGTCCCCAAAATCCCAAATCCATTGTTTGGCATTGTTGGTTTTGCCGATGAATTTGAGCTTGGGGAATTGTGAGGAGTCAATGGAAAAATCGGACTTAATTTTGTGGCTGATGACCGATAACTCAAAAACCGAATCGCAGCCGGTAAAGGCAGATAGCGTATCGCGGAGTGATAGGGGTAATGGGTATTTTTTGTTTCGGTAGGCAAAGGAATCGGTGTTGCAGAGGCTGAGTTGCTGCGATACAAATTGCGGTGGATTGACGGTCAACTGAAGGTTGATTATCGAATCACAGCCGTTTGTGCGGGAGGTTTTGATTTGATAGTTTCCCGTGGCAAAAAACGGCAAGTTGTTGAATCGAAGGGTATCGCCCAAGCAAATCGCTGTCTTGATAGTAAGGGTGGTGTCGGTGAGGACGGTCAGGCTGGTATTGACAATGGAATCGCAGCCGCGGAAATTGGTGAAGGTATCGGCGTAAGAGCCAGAAATTCGGTAGAACCGACTGCCAACGGAGAAACTATCGCCCCGACAGATTTTAGGATTTAAAAAAGTAAATGAGCGGGGCTTGAAAGTGAGCTTGTACTGAATGAGAGAATCGCAGCTGAATTGGTTTTTGAGGGAGTCGGTGAAGGTGGTATCGCGGTGATGCGAGAATCCGTTGTGGATCCAAGTGTCGGCGGCACAGAATTGCAGCGACTGGGCGATGAAATTTTTGGGGTTGGACTGAAGTTGATACCGAGTAAATGCGCCGTTGCAATGAAAATTGCGCTGGATTTTCACGGTGTAT
>JBJTNN010000219.1:0-3541 GCA_046074125.1 Bacteroidota bacterium | reverse complement strand
AAAAACCTATAATAAGGAAATGGCACATCCTAAACGAAAAATATCGAAAACCCGTCGCGACAAACGTCGTACACATGACAAAATTGAAGTGCGTCCAATGATTGCTGATCCCGTAACTGGCGATGTATCATTGTACCACCGAGTAAACTTGGAAACTGGAATGTACCGCGGCCAGAAGGTAATGAAGGGTCGCAACGATAGTTAACAATGAGAATTGGTGTTGACGCCATGGGTGGGGATTATGCCCCATTAGAGGCCGTCAAAGGTGCCTCGCAGGCTGCTTCTGCTTTAGCAGGTGTTGAATTGGTATTGTTCGGTTCAAAAACTGCCATAGAAGAGGTTTGTGTTGCTCAGGGCATTGATAGTAACCAATTCGAAATTGTTGATACCCCTGATGTCATCGAAATGGCAGAGCACCCCGTGAAAGCGCTGGTGTCTAAGCCCAATTCGAGCATTGCTCAGGGATTCTTGCATTTGGCACAACACAAAATTGATGCATTCCTTAGCGCTGGAAACACCGGTGCAATGCTTGTGGGTTCCATTCAATATTTAAAACTTGTTGATGGTTGTGATCGTCCTTGCCTCACAGCTGCCATTCCTAGACCGGATAATCGTCCGGGTCTTTTGCTTGATGTTGGAGCCAATGCCGACTGCAAACCAGAGCACCTCGAAAAATTCGCCCTGCTTGGCAATTTGATGTATTCCATGATGTACAAAGTGGAATCCCCTAAGATTGGATTGTTGAATATCGGTGAAGAAAGCGAAAAGGGCAATTTGTTGACCAAAGCCACCCATCAGTTACTTTCACAAACCCAAGGCATTCATTTCGTGGGTAATGTTGAGGGTAGAGACATCTTTGGCGATCATGCCGACGTGGTTGTTTGTGATGGTTTTAGCGGAAACGTGATCATCAAACTGTGCGAAGGCATTTATTATCGCCTGGTGAAACGGGGTGTACAAGACGATTACCTGGATCAATTCAACTTCAAACACTATGGAGGTTCGATGGTATTGGGAGTAAATGCGCCAGTGATTGTTGGCCATGGTATCACCAAAGCTGAAACCTTCGTGAAGATGATCGAGCTGGCACAAGAAACTGTTCAATCTCAACTGACCAATAAAATTCAAAAGGCGATGAGTCGTTTCATCGCGTCGCAAGCAGAAACTGCCACACAATCATGAAGATAACCGCAGCCATTACCGCCGTGGGTGGATACGTTCCACCGAAGATTCTTTCCAATGCAGATTTGGAAAAAATGGTCGATACCACCGATGAGTGGATCCGCACACGTACAGGTATTGTTGAAAGACACATCCTGGACGAGCCCGGTAAAGCGACTTCAGATTTGGCGGTGGGTGCGATTCTTCCCATGCTGAAAAAGAAAGGCGTGGATCCTGCGGAAATCGATTTGATCATCTGCGGTACTGTTACCGGTGATTACGTGTTTCCTGCTACAGCTAACATTATTGCCGATAAAATTGGTGCGGTAAATGCTTGGGGATACGATGTAGGCGCAGCTTGTAGTGGTTTTTTGTTTGCCTTGGTGACCGGATCTCGCTTCATTGAATCGGGTGCACACAAAAAAGTGTTGGTGGTGGGTGCCGATAAAATGAGTACCATCGTTGATTACACCGATCGCAATACCTGTGTGTTGTTTGGAGACGGTGCGGGTTGCGTGTTGCTAGAACCTTCTACCGATGGCTTGGGCATTCAAGATTCCATCACCCGCGTAGATGGCAGCGGTCGTGAGTTTTTGATTCAAAAAGCGGGTGGATCCATGTTGCCACCCAGTCACGAAACCGTAGATCAACGTTTGCATTATGCCTACCAAGAAGGAAAAACAGTGTTCAAATTCGCGGTTACCCGCATGGCTGACGTCAGTTATGAAATCATGGAGCGCAATAAACTCCATGCCGATGATATCGCCTGGTTGGTGCCTCACCAAGCCAATTTGCGCATCATTGATGCAACAGCCGATCGCATGGGCCTTGATAAAAACAAAGTGATGATCAACATCCAAAAGTATGGTAATACCACTTCTGGAACCTTGCCATTGTGCCTGTGGGAATGGGAAAGTCAGTTGAAAAAAGGCGATAACATCATCCTTAGCAGCTTTGGCGGTGGTTTTACTTGGGGCAGTGTTTACCTCAAGTGGGCTTACGACACCGAAGCTTAATTACATTACCCAACTTTTTGTAATACAGCGCGATAGATATAATCGCCGTTGTGTTCTTTTCCGCCGCAAAACTGCTGTTCGATGCAATGATACTGCGGATGCCTTTCTAAGAACTGGGCCACATTGTCTTCATTTTCTGCCCGAAACACCGAACAAGTCAGGTATACCAAATAGCCACCGGCTACAACGGCACCGGCCAAGTTCTGCAGTATTTGTTGTTGCTTTTGGGCGTAAAGCGAAATTTCGGGTAGGGTGAAAAAGTGCAAATTCTCTGGATTACGTCGCCACGTCCCACTGCCCGAGCAAGGCACATCAGCCACCACGATGTGAAACGGTTGACTGGGTGTTTCCTCGGCCAAGTTTAACACTTGGGTTTTGGGGGCCAACAATTGCAACGATTGAAATCGTTTTTGCAGGTTTTCCAAAATATTCCTTCTCACATCCGTGCAATGAATTTGGGCTTTGGGGTGATTTTGAAGCAGGGTGATGCTTTTTCCACCAGAGCCCGCGCAGCAGTCCAGGATTTTATGGTCCGACGTGCATAGCGCTGAAAGGGCCAAGTTTCTCCAATCCATGGCCCTCTGAGACCCGATGTCTTGAATGTAGGCGATGCCTTTTGTGGTTATGGTTTGCAGATCGGCTTGCGCAGAAACGGCCATGGTAGGTCCGTCAAGTGCCAGGGGTTCTATTTGCTGCATGGCTAGTGCTTTCAGGACTTGGGACTCTTTGCCTTGAATGGCGCGTATCCATACGACAGGTTCTGTTTGAAACCAAGGTTGGAGCGTTTGAGGGGACAGGTCTTGGCTTAACAAGTTTTCAAACGCTTGGTAGGGCAGTATATTCGGATGTTGCTCGGCTGTTTGGTTTTCTGCGGGGTAGTGGGTTTGCAGGTAGGTGAGGATGTCTGCGGCGTTGTCGCGCGAAACGCCGTAGGCGTTTCGCCAGAAGTGATAACAGCAAGCGCGATAGCGCTTGCGATCCTTACTGCCCCAATTCTTGTTCTCCCGGTATTTCTCCTTCAAATACAAATGAAAAGGAATCGATCCATCATATCCATGGATCAACTCAGACGCATTCTTGTAAAATAAATAGGGTAGACCACCCAACTTCATCCCATCACCCATCACTCAGCGGTAAACAAATGCGGGGTGTCTTCGTAAATGATAACAAAACGAATTCCGTCGTTAAAAGGCGCCGTACCCCCCGTTTTAAAATGTATCGAGTTGATCAACCCCTCGTAAGTGGCATCGGGTAAGGCCGACAAAAATCCGGGTCCAAATGCCATGCTGCTGTAACCCAAAAACTTGCCCTGGTCGTATCCAATGAACCCAAACCGACTTGGTTCGAATCCGTAAGTACTGAAA
>JBJTNN010000218.1:0-3106 GCA_046074125.1 Bacteroidota bacterium | reverse complement strand
AGCATATACACGGCTCATCAGTCGAAAATCGCCCTGAATTTGCAATTGGGTTGGCATGGCGATGCGCTGGGTTTGAGCACCTTGACTGTAATTCATGTTATCCCTGGCGAACTGCTCCAAATACGCAAATCCCTCTGTACTGCCTTGGGCAAACGCTGTCACAAACGCCGTATCCATTTTTAGCGTCACCGGATTCGCATTCCCCATGTGAAAGGTACGCAATCTGTTTTTGTAGCTTACATGTCCCCAATCCATCAAAGAAGCCGCAATACGCCACTGATAATTCCTCACGGTAGGATCTCCCATCCAGCGGTCTTTGAACTGTACGATACTCCCCCCTTTTCCACCTTCCAGGGTAATTCCTAGATCCATGCCGAATCCATTGCCCATGATATCGCGCAACGATGGAAGTCCACCCGTCACTACCCCTTGCAACAAACGCTGAAACAACTGAGATTCCGAATAAGCCATATCGAATTGGCTGTGATTAATGACGATGGAATCTTTGCCGTAGGCTTGGAGTTGCATTCCCTCAGACAATACAGAGAAATGTCCCAGTCCCATCAGGTATTTGCCGGTAATTCCGGCGGACAATTTGAATTTTTTGGCATCGATGAGGGTAGCCGCCAAGGTAGCACCCACTTCTTGATAGGCATTGGCTTGCAGGGAAAGCGGATGGGTTGCGGTTTGCAGCAGTTGTAATCCACCCACTTGTTTGAATCCACTGTCCATAAATTCCCGAGCATACGCCAAAGTAGCATCGGAAACGTTTCGCATCGACACATTGGCTCGGGTTCTAATGTGGGTTGCCCATACCATTTTCTGTCCGATTCGCTTTGCATAGGCCGGCCCTCTCCATTCCATGCCCATTTGCGCCCAGCCGGTACTTCCTACGGGAAAACTCTGTAAGTAACTGTTTTTCCAGGCCACCCTACCTTGATTGTTGAGGTAGGCCGCTGGTACATTCCCCGTTATTACTTGCCAGGGAGTAAAGGGGGCGGTTAAGGTTACGAGGTTGCTGTTTACATCTAGGCCGAAGCTTGACAAATTTGCATGTCGTTTATACGCCATGGAAGTCAACAAGGCAGGATTGCTGTATACACTATGAACGCCTGCGAAGTTGCTGTTTTGCAATCCCAAAAAGGATTGGGCATGAGAGGCTTTTGCTGCGAAGGCAAGCACAACGAGTGGGAACAGACGACGCGTTTTCATAGGCAGGCAATAGCAAATGTCGTGCTAAATTTCATTGCATCCGGGGTTAAAAAAAAGAGCCGGGCATGCCCGGCTCTTTCCTTGTATAATTCCTAAGAGAATTAGTTTACTGTCAATTTGCTGCTCATGCGACCCAAATTGCTCTCAACGGTTACCATGTAGATACCTTTTGACAAGCCTTGAGTGCTAACAGAGATGGCGTTCTGACCTGCGATGCAGTTTACAGAAGCGGTAGCGCTTACTACACGACCGTTCAAATCAGTAACAATCGCTTTCACTGCTGAAGGAGCAGTCAATTCGAATACTACATCTGCTGAAGCGTTAGTAGCTACGGGGTTAGGATAAACTTGAACACCTGACAAACCAGAAACAACATGCTTGTTAGACAAGTTTGGCGTAGTGATGTGTACAGCACTTGGGAAGAAAATGGTATTTCCGAATACTGTACCTGGCAAGTATGACTTCAAGAAACCGAACAAGGTTTGACCATAACGAACTTGGAAGTTGGTTACGAACATGTTGTTGATTTTGTTGCTAGAAGTAATCAACTGGTCGTGACCATCCAAAGAACCCAAACGCACACCGTACATGTTGTACTTTTTGAATACGGTAGAACCGTTGTAAGCCAATCCTGTATCACCCAAAGTTGCTTTGATCATAGGGCGGTACAATACGCTGTAGGCAAACAAGGTAGTAGTACCATCCGCACCGTTGGTAGATTTTGTGGTAACATTGGGGGTTGAAACAAATGTGCGACCGATGAAAGACTTGGGCGTACCGTTTTCAAGAATCATACTATCGGCAAATTCTTTGGTCAACAACAATGTATCAGTTTTCACAGAAGCGCTGTTCAACAAAGAAGTGTATGATAACTTATCGGTAGCAGGGGTTGCGTAACGGTAAGTTACACCAGGATTGCTTTGCAAAGTGTATCCACCTGGCTTGATACCGGTGATGTTAAAGTACTGAACGTAAACAGTGTCCACAACGTCGACCATGTTACCACCCACGTTTACTTTGTCAACCTGACGGATGTAAAACTGGGTGAAAGCCAATGTATCAACCGTGTAAGGATTGTAACGCGTCAATACTTCCGCTTTGTTCAAGAAAGCAGAATCTTTGGGATCGAAGGTTGTACCTACGATGTGGAAACCCAATTTAGATTTGGCACCATCGCTGTAAACCATATACAAGTTGGTATCGGGTTGAATGAAGTTTACAAACCCACTCAATGTCTGACCCAACAATTCGTTTTCTTCGTAGGCCGATGTAAAGTTGTACCAGTTGCCGTAGCTTTCTGCACGACGTGTAGGCGTCAACGTCTTGTCTTTCAACACGTAGGAAGTTTTGTTCACCTTGATGTTCTTCTGCTCTTTGGGCACATCGAAACCGGGGGCCTGAGCCATGGCAGCTGTTGTCAATCCCAACATCGCAACCAATGAAAGTAATGATTTTTTCATTTTCTTAAATTCTCTTAACGCAAATATAAGAAAAAACGCAGATATACCCTATGATATTTGGCCATGACATTAAAATGTCAATATCCCGATTCTACCCCAACCCAATCAGATATCCCCGAGAATGGGCCGGAGCAAAACTTCCTCCATCACGGTGTGTTCATTGATAGAAAACGCAGTAAAAATCGCTTCCGCTACATCGTTTGGATCCATGAATCTTGAGGGTGGCAAATCCACACCTGCCCAACTATCGGTCAACGAAGCACCAGGCAACACGGCACTCACCCTGATTCCATGGGGCATCCCTTCAAGCGAAGCGATTTGGAGAATCCCATCAGCGCAAATTTCGCAACAGAATAACTGCCACCTGCGGCATAGGCGGTGATACTTGCGATGCTGCACATATTGAATACGTGAGCTTTGTGAACGCCTTTCAT
>JBJTNN010000217.1:0-2666 GCA_046074125.1 Bacteroidota bacterium | reverse complement strand
TCATTGGGTTGATGTGGTTATTGAAAACCAAGGGGCCGATAGTATCCGAAAGGTGTTGGTGAATGTCTCAATCTTTGAACAATCACAAAGAACGGCTTACGTTTCTCAAGTAACACAACTTGCTGGAAAACAGCAAGGTACACTTAGGTTTCAATTACAACACAACTTTGGTGCACTTGGAGAAGCCAAGTTGTTGGTCTACACAAGTTCATTTGAAGATCAGAACATTTTTAACGATTCACTTTGGCAAACGTTAGACATTGGCTTGTATCAAGACCTAAGGTTGTTGAACGCCATCCCTCCTGGAAAATCAACGCGGCTTGTCAAGAATGATTCTATGCGATATCCCCGCGTTTTTTATACCAACGGTGGATCAAAAAATACCACCCGAGAAAATCGCTTAATTTACAGAATCAGCCAACCTTCGAGTGGCAAAACCATATACCTCGACACCGCCACCACAGGCAACATCAAACCGGGTGATTCTAGTTGGGCAAATTTTTACAAACCACTGGTATTTCCTGAGGCTGGGGCTTATTTGATGTCGTGCTACGCCGAAAAACCATACGACGGCCTGCGGGGCAACGATACCCTACAATATATACTTTTCGTTGAGGAAGCTGCGGGCACCCATGAATATGGCAACCCGTGGCAGGTGTATCCCAACCCGGTAGACAACGTGCTAACCTTGGTTTCTCCCAATGGAAATATGGGTTTCAACGTTGTGATTTTGGATGCAAATGGCCGACAGATTTATGCAGAAACTTTTACCAAATCTGTGGCACAATTGAACACTAGGGCTTTTGCTACAGGTTTCTATACAGTAAAATTGCAGTGCGAAAGCCATACGCTTACGCGCAGCATCATCATATGTCATCGTTAATCAAAATCAAAGCAATACCTGCGCTGTGTGCGGGATTGCTCCTGTTGGTTTCCGGCTGTGGAACCATTCAACCGGAGGTGCCAACAACTGCGAATCAAGTTGTGGCGGTAAAACCCATGCCCTCTGTGGCTTCTACCATCAATATACCCATTCGGGTTGAGTTGAAGCCTTTCATCAAACTTGCTGATCAATCCTTTGATAAAGAATTCAAAGGATCAGACAATCCCTGTTCCGGTCTGCGATATCAATACAAGTTAAAGCGCGAACCGATTCAATTAAGTGGGAAAGGGAAAACCGTATTTCTGGGTTTAGACGTGGCTTATGGTTTCTCTGGAGAATATTGTGCTGCTTGTGTTTTCGATAATTGCATCAACCCGCCCATACCTTTCAGTTGTGGTTGGGGCGATGAGTCGCTGCGCAGGGCCAAAATCAAGTTAAAAAGCGATGTTGAACTAACGGCTAACTACCGCATTAAGTCGACCACGAGTTTCACAGAATTCACGCCCATAGATCCTTGTCGTGTGACTTTCGCCCAAATCAATATCAACGATGTGCTCATGAGTCAGATTCGCCCCGAATTGGGCAATTTGGCCAAGATGATTGATGCAGAAATCGGGAAACAAGACTTGAAGCCTTACATCCTACCTGTTTGGAAAGCGTTACAAGAGGATATCCAAATTCCAGCAACTGGCTATTTGCGATTTCAGCCACAAAGTTTATCGGTTAGTGAGATCAACATGAATGGTTCTATTTTGAATTTTAATGTTGGAATAACCGCCATTCCTACCATTCAAAGTTCACCATGGAACAAGCCCACGACTCCACTTCCAACCCTTTCACCTTATAAAAAGGGCAACGGTTTTGAGGTGTACACCGACCTAAAAATGAACTACGATAGTTTGTCAAAACAGCTATTCGAAATCATGAAAACGGAGAGCTATTCTTTGGGTAAGGAGAAGATCAATATCACATCCCTCAAGTTGTTTCCTGCGGGAGAAAAGTTGGGTGTGGCTGTGGGGTTCGCCGGGACCAAAAAGGGCATTTTCTATCTGTTGGGCAATCCGTCATTTGATAACTCAAAAGCCTCTTTGGCGTTGAAAAACGTGGAATACGACATTGCTACCAAGAACGTTTTGATTAAGACTGCGAAATGGATGATGGACGAAACCATCCGCAAAAAATTGGAAGAGCAGATGGTGTTTGATCTTTCTGATTTGATGAATTTGACGAAAAAATCCATTGGTGAATCCCTGAATCAAACCATGGATGGCGGTATCAAAATCAAAGGAAATTTGAAGTCGTTGGAAATTAGCGGCTGGAGTTTACAGCAAGACGCCTTGTGGGTGAGGGCTCGAACACTTGGAGATATTCAAGTAATTATGGATTAAACCCTTTTGTTTTCATGGGCATTTAAAACTGTATTCAATAAAAAAGGGGCCAAAGGCCCCCTTTTTTGTATCGTTTCTTTTTAGAATTATCCGATTTTTTCAATCAAATCAGCAACACGTGCGCTGTAGCCGGTTTCGTTGTCGTACCAACCCACAACTTTCGCTGTGTTTCCAATCACTTGGGTCAACTCGGCATCAAAAATGCAAGAATGTGTATTTCCCACGATGTCGATGCTCACGATGGGATCTTCGTTGTATTCCAAAATGCCTTTCATTGGACCTTCAGCGGCTGCTTTCATGGCTGCATTGATCTGCTCTACGGTGGCAGGCGTTTTCAATACACAAGTGAAATCCGTAACTGAACCATCTGGAATGGGAACACGCATCGCGTTTCC
>JBJTNN010000216.1:0-3901 GCA_046074125.1 Bacteroidota bacterium | reverse complement strand
ATACGAATCTTGCTGAAGTTACTCCCTTGTTTTTGTGTTTTCTTTTGAAGTTGCATGATTGATTTCTGGGAATTAATCCATAAATGTTACTTCCAAGCCCAAACCACGGAGCTCGTGGAGCAATACGTTGAACGACTCTGGAGTACCGATATTGGTGATGTTATCACCTTTAACGATCGCTTCGTAAGCCTTGGCACGACCTGTGATATCGTCAGACTTAACAGTAAGAATCTCGCGCAAGATGTTAGATGCACCAAATGCCTCCAACGCCCACACTTCCATCTCACCAAAACGCTGACCACCAAACTGCGCTTTACCACCCAACGGCTGTTGAGTAATGAGCGAGTACGGCCCGATTGAACGTGCGTGCATCTTATCATCCACCATGTGTCCGAGTTTCAACATGTAGCTGATTCCCACTGTGGTAGGTTGATCAAATTTCACACCGCTCAAACCGTCGTTCAAATAAACCAAACCGTTCTTAGGGATGCCCGCTTTCTCAGTCACCTCATCGATCTCAGCCATGGTAGCACCATCGAAAATTGGCGTGGCAAATTTCACACCCATTTCCTTACCGGCCCATGCCAATACAGTTTCGTAAATCTGTCCCAAGTTCATACGAGAAGGTACACCCAATGGGTTCAATACGATATCCATCGGTGTTCCGTCGTCCAAGAATGGCATATCTTCCTCACGAACGATACGGGCAACAATACCCTTGTTTCCGTGACGACCTGCCATCTTATCACCCACTTTCAACTTACGCTTGTTGGCCACGTATACTTTTGCCAATTGCAAAATACCCGTTGGCAACTCATCCCCTACGCTAATAGAGTAATGATCACGCTTGTAGTTGGTTACTTTTTCGTTGTGAACGTTGATGTAATTTGTTAAACAGCGAACAACAAACTCATTCTTGTCTGCATCACTGGTCCAGTTGTGGTAGTTCACATTGCTGTAATCAATGCTCATCAAGTTCTTCTGAGTAAACTTCGTACCCTTCGGAATCAACTCCTCGCTGTACATGTTGTAAACCCCTTGAGAAGTCTTTCCACCAACCAATTGGAACAATTTCTTCACCAATTCGTCCTTCAATTGACCCAAGTCCTTGCGGTGGTCATCGTCCATCTTCGACAAACGAGTCTTATCACCACTGCGGGTACCCTTGTCTTTCTTGCTCTTAGAGAACAATTTCTTGTCGATAACTACCCCTTGCGCACCAGGAGACGCTTTCAATGAAGCATCTTTTACGTCGCCCGCTTTGTCACCAAAGATGGCGCGCAACAATTTTTCTTCTGGTGATGGCTCGGTCTCGCCCTTTGGCGTGATTTTACCGATCAAAATATCGCCTTCTTTCACTTCGGCACCCACGCGAATCAATCCGTTTTCATCCAAGTTGCGGGTCATTTCCTCGCTCACATTAGGGATGTCATTGGTCAACTCTTCTTCTCCGCGTTTGGTATCGCGAACTTCCAATTCAAACTCAGTGATGTAAACGGTGGTATACCAGTCGTCTTTTACCACTTTCTCTGAAATTACGATCGCATCCTCGAAGTTGTAACCCTGCCAAGGCATGTAGGCTACACGCAAGTTTCTACCCAAGGCCAATTCTCCGCCCTGAGTGGCATATCCTTCACACAAAACCTGTCCTTTTGTAACGCGGTCGCCCTTCTTAACGATAGGACGTAAGTTGATACAAGAGTTTTGGTTGGTTCTGCGGAACTTAATCAAATTATAAGTTTTCGTATCACCTGTAAAGCTTACCAAATCATCGAAATCATTGTGGTCGTAGCGAATGCGGATTTCGCGAGCATCCACATAAACTACCTCACCATTGCCTTCGGCATTGATCAACGAACGACTGTCTCTGGCTACTTTTTCCTCCAAACCAGTACCTACGATGGGGGCTTCAGGACGCAACAATGGAACGGCCTGACGCTGCATGTTTGATCCCATCAACGCACGGTTCGCATCATCGTGCTCCAAGAAAGGAATCAACGACGCTGCAATTGATACAATTTGGTTAGGCGCAACGTCCATGTACTCCAACTGAGCAGGAGCCACCAACGGGAAGTCACCTTCCTTACGACTCTTCACCAAAGAGGTTTTGAAGTTGCCTTTTTCGTCCAATTCTGCGTTGGCCTGTGCGATGGTTTTTCCATCTTCTTCCTCAGCAGACAAGTATACGATTCCGTCTTCTACTTTTCCTTCAACCACCTTGCGATAAGGGGTTTCCAAGAAGCCCATACCATTGATTTTGGCATGAACACACAAAGAAGAAATCAAACCGATGTTAGGTCCCTCTGGTGTTTCAATGGTACACAAACGACCATAGTGGGTATAGTGTACGTCACGAACCTCGAAACCTGCACGCTCACGACTCAAACCGCCTGGACCGAGGGCGCTCAAACGACGTTTGTGCGTAATTTCTGCCAAGGGGTTGATCTGGTCCAAAAACTGGCTCAGCTGGTTGGTTCCAAAGAATGAATTGATCACACTTGAAAGGGTACGGGCATTCACCAAATCTTGAGGCGTGAATACTTCGTTGTCGCGGATGTTCATTTTCTCGCGGATGGTACGAGCCATACGAGCCAAACCAACACCAAATTGCGCGTACAACTGCTCACCCACGGTGCGAACACGACGGTTGCTCAAGTGATCGATATCGTCAAGGATCTCAGAACCATTGTACAACTCAATCAAATACTTGATGATGCTAATAATATCTTCTTTGGTCAATACGCGCACCTCCATTGGAGTGTCAATCTCCAATTTCTTGTTTATACGGTAACGACCTACTTCACCCAAATCATAACGCTTGTCTGAGAAGAACAAACGCTCGATGATACCACGGGCGGTTTCTTCATCTGGTGGATCTGCGTTACGCAACTGACGGTAAATCACTTCCAACGCTTCTTTTCCGTTGTTTGAAGTATCCTTCTGCAACGTGTTGTAAATAACATCGTAGCTGATGCCATTTTCGCTTTCAGCATTCAAAATGATTGATTTCACACCGGCATCAACGATGATGTCGATATGGTCTTCAGCCAACACAGTATCGCGTTCCAAGATCACTTCGTTACGCTCGATACTCACCACTTCACCGGTATCTTCGTCTACAAAGTCCTCAATCCAAGTACGCAAAACACGCGCTGCCAATTTTCTACCAATCACGCGCTTGAGACCTGCTTTCGACACTTTTACCTCTTCACTCAATCCGAAGATGTCCAAAATGTCTTTATCACTTTCGAAACCAATTGCACGGAGCAAAGTGGTTACGGGGAATTTCTTTTTACGATCAATGTAGGCATACATTACCGCGTTAACATCTGTGGCGAATTCAATCCAAGAACCCTTGAAAGGAATTACACGCGCAGAGTACAACTTGGTACCGTTGCTGTGAACGCTTTGACCAAAGAAAACACCGGGTGAGCGGTGCAATTGGCTTACAATAACACGTTCAGCACCATTGATGATGAAAGTACCATTGGGCGTCATGTAAGGGATGGTACCCAAATACACGTCTTGAACAATGGTTTGGAAATCTTCGTGCTCGGGATCGTTACAACTCAGTTTCAACTTGGCCTTCAACGGAACGGCGTAGGTAAGTCCACGCTCGATACACTCGTTGATTACGTACCTTGGGGGATCCACGAAGTAATCGAGAAACTCCAATACGAAAATGTTACGGGTGTCGGTGATGGGGAAGTTCTCACGGAAAACTTCAAACAAACCTTCTCCTTCTCGCTTGTCGGCTGGTGTGTCTAACTGGAAAAACTCTTGGAAAGATTGGAGTTGTACGTCCAGAAAATCGGGATAATCAATGGCATGTTTTACTTTGCCAAATGAGATCCTTTTGTTTTGTATGGTGCTCAATTTTGTTGGTTTTTTTAGGTTTGAC
>JBJTNN010000215.1:0-8555 GCA_046074125.1 Bacteroidota bacterium | reverse complement strand
ATCCTTTTTTACGGAAAAACGCAAATGGAACCGCTCTTAATTCAAAGCCATTTGAATTTGTGGTAAAATGTGAATACCAAATCAACTGTTAGCTCTACTTTTGAGATAATCTAATTATGTCAATCAAGGTCGTAGAATTATTTGCTGGAGTTGGTGGGTTTAGACTGGGCCTTGAGGGCTACAGAGGCAAATCAGCAACCTCAAACTACCTCAAAAACCTTAACTCAAAATTCCAAATAATTTTCAGTAACCAATGGGAGCCCAGCACAAAAACACAACACGCATCTCTAGTTTACGAGAATAAATGGGATTCTGGGATTCACACAAATGTAGACATCTCCCAAATCTCAACTGAACAGATACCTGATCACGATCTACTCGTAGGGGGATTCCCATGTCAAGACTATTCTGTCGCTACAAGCTTAAAAAATTCAAAAGGTTTACAAGGAAAAAAAGGAGTGCTCTGGTGGGAGATACATAGGATTATTCAAGAAAAACAAAATAAACCATCATATCTTTTCCTTGAAAATGTTGACCGGCTTTTAATTAGTCCAAGCAAATCCAGAGGTCGAGACTTTGCAATTATGTTGAAGTGCCTCAATAATGAGGGTTATGCAGTTGAGTGGAGAGTAATAAATTCAGCTGACTATGGATTTCCACAACGTAGAAAAAGAACTTTTATCGTTGCATATAAAGTAGGCACGAACTTAAATAAGGACTGCCGTGAGTCCAACATTCAAGATTGGCTTTTCAGAAACAGTATAATTGCCACAGCCTTTCCAGTTCATTATCAAGATAATTATAGCGAATTCTGCCTTTCACAAAGTGTACAAGAAATATCTGACTCGTACAATGGAGGCGATTTTTTAAACGCAGGGTATATGTTGAATGGTGTGGTGTACACACAGAAGGTAACACCAGATTACAATGAGAAATTTGTCACTCTTGGGGATATTTTGCAAAGTGAGCCTATTCCTGCAGAATATTATATCAGCGAAGTAGAATTAGATAAATGGAAATACTTGAAAGGTGCAAAACGAGAAAGCCGGACAAACAGCTCTGGTTTTACATTCTTTTACACAGAAGGCGCAATGTCATTTCCAGACAGTTTGGATAAACCCTCAAGAACAATTATCACTGGAGAAGGTGGTAAATCACCGTCTCGGTTCAAACATGTTATTTACCAAAATGGGAAATACCGGCGCCTAACACCACTAGAGTTAGAACGTCTAAATATGTTCCCTGACAATCATACAAAGTTAGATGGAATTAGCTCAACGAAGCAGGCATTCTTTATGGGCAATGCGCTTGTAGTCGGCGTAATCGAGAAAATTGGTAAAGAATTAGCTAAACGGCACTAGTTACCCTCATCGATATCTATACCAACCAACCAAACTGGCACAGATATCACTTTTGAAAACTCTTTCAAAATCCTTTCCGTCTTTTCAAATGTAACAATGCCGTCGCTCAAAAGACTCTCAAGATTTCCAGTTGGCACAATATAAATCAAGCAGTCAATAGAATTTTGGACATTAGCCTTGAGTACTTTAAAAAAATCTCGGTAAGCAAGTGCCCAATTCCCAAATTGAATCTCACCAACAACCAATGGCATATTTAATAAATCCGTTTCCAAACTGATGTTCTTTCCAATTTCATCATCTTTCACTAAACCAGTCGCTATCTTTCGCAAATCTTCATTTTTAGCTAGAAAAGTATTCCATCGTTTTATTCCATCATTATATACTAACTCTCCATAGCATAGGTTGCGCAAGGCTAGTAAATTCTTTTGGTGATTAAGTAATGCAAAATCAAACCCACCAATAGAACTTTTTTCAGAACTGAAATAAAACACCCCATATTCTTCTACGACTTCAAACTTAATGTCCGTGTTTATCCTATTCCTAAGCAAAGTCCTTAACGCGACATTTAATTCCTCAGCCTTTATACCCTTGCTCTCAATACCTTTAGTTGATTTCAACCTTGGAGCAATTGGAATATCACCATTTAATGCATCACAAAAAGTATTTTTCAAAACACTATGGGCATTTAATATTTCTAGCGCGTGATGATGAAAATATTGTCTCCCAATAAATAATCTAGCTCGATTTTGATTAAGCCATTCTTCCATAACACACGCAATTTAAGCACACAAAAACCTTATATCAGTTGGATTTATTCAAAACAACCCAATTTTATTTGTAATTCTCGCATCATTTATTAATTATTCAAATTAACTTTTCTCATCAATCTATTCCCCCTTGCGAACATGGAACCAAATCAATTTGGCCAGTTTAGCTAATTATTCCAGCAACCCACACATCTCTACGCACTCCATTAAATTACGAAAAAATTACCAGTCTTTATTGACCATTATCACCCAATACAACCCAACATAGACTTTAGCGCTTTGAATCTATGTCCCCAGAAATTCCGTTATTACCACTAACCGCCACAGCAAAACCCCCTAAAATGAAAAAAACAGTCAAACTTAACCCCATCTGCCACACTATAATTGCACCCAATCAGAGCCAAATGAATGACGTATAATACAGAGTTAAATAATGGTACCGTTGGGTATTATAATTTGTCAGTAGTTCCGCCAAACAGAGTTCAAAATTAGAGCTACGAGCAGGGTTTGTCGTCAGCGTTTTTTTCAAGACGACAATGACCCAGATTTGCAAACCAATCTTATTACTGAATCAATTTCAAGTCGACTTTACAAAAGCAATAGCGTTTTTGAAATCGCCTCTTTCAAATCTTTTGTTACGCAAGTTTCATTTGCAAAGTCATCCCATTTGCTAACAGCGTTTTGTACCTGATGAATGATTGCATCGGCTTTTTTGATATTCATCTTTTGGGCTACTTGCAATAAGTCATTTCGCGTGATGTTCTGACGTTTGCCATTGATGCTCATCGAATGTTGACTAACCCATGTACTTCCGGGTCGATATGAGTGGCAAACATCGTAAGCAGGTGCTAACCTCCATTCACCTGTTTTATCCATGATAAAAGAAAAGTTCTTTGTATGGTCGTCACAATTTCGTGCCATTACGTTGAATACCATCCTGCGGAAAAGTTGTTCCGCATCGGTATAGGGCAATAGCATACTTCTCATGGTTTCAAATAACTGCTCATAACTGAATGATGTAATCTCATGAAAATCATAATGAGCCATTGCGCAAAAACTCTGAACATGAAGTTTGCCTTTTCCATGATCTCTATCAAAACGCTTTGTCATGAAGTGTGCTCTATCGTTTTCCTCAAATAGTCTACATTCAGTCATTTCTATTTTAGCTTCCTTCGCCATTAAATAATAAGCCATTTCCACTCGACCATATCCAGACGAAGTACCCAGCTGCTGGTCTGATACGCCATCAAATTTTATTAACCAATGTGTAAATCCTATGGGGGCATCTGCCTGACCTGATCGTATTTCATTTGTGTCGGGATTGAATGCAATAACAGCTTTTGCTCTAGCTCCACCTGCTGAAGTACCTATTTTAAAAATATCATTTAGCGCTTTTGCCTCATTTGCTGATAAGTTGGTTTTAAATTGTTGCCTACCGGTAAGTATTTCCTGTGCAATATGAATTAAACTATCCAATTCAATTTTTGTGGCTCCACTAGTAGTTTTGGATAATATTGGCTCAAATTCTAATGCGCCCATTCCTCGTGAACCAATAAAACACAATAGCTCTACGGGATTCATGCTGTCCGAAGGACGACCATTACTTGCCAACCAAGCGTTTATCAAACTGCTTCCATATTTGTCGGGTAGCACATCGGCTAAAAGTCCTGGTAAGCCCTTAAATGTTGTTGTACCTCTTAATTCTGAAAATGAAAACACCCGTCTTTCGGCACCGTAAATTGGCATTTTAAGCGGGGATATATCCCAGTTGTTCGTAAGAAACGAGGGTTCGTATTCAAATGAAGCCAATCCATTATTTTCATCCCATGCAATCGCCCCAACTCGCTTATTCCAAATATTCACATATGCTGTTGTAATCATTACCAATCAATTTTAGTTTTTTTGTTTTGACCCACTTTTTTAGCACTTGCTCTTTGGCGTTTATTTTGTTCTAGTTTCGCCAATTGTAATGGGCTGATTTGTTGCTTTACTTCAAAATGCTCCAGGATTTGTAACTGCTCTAAGGCACGAAGTATTTGAATAAATGAAATCATTGTACCACCGCCACCCTTTTCGATTTGCACCACTGTTGAACGGTTGAGGCCTGCTGTTGTTGCTATTTGCTGTTGCGTTTTGTTTTGTTGTAATCTGGTTTGTTGGATGTACTTTCCCAGCAATTCTAAAATAGCAGGATCACTCATTGAGTGCCAAAATTTGATACTTTTTTCCATCATCAAGTCTATTATTAATGCACAATGTTGGTTTATCTCACCATTATAAAGCAATTCAAATGTAGTAATATTCCATCACAAATTGGCAAATCATTCTTCAATGTTGGCAAAATCCAACATTGCCATAAAAAATGAGTGCAATTGTTGATAGTGGAATAAGCGTACAACCCAACCCCATTTCGTTGGACTGATATTGACATCATAATTTGAAGCAAATCAAAGATGCATATTTAGAACCGTCAGCCAAAGCAAAAACCCCTAAAAAGAAAAACCCCCTCGTTAAAAACGAGGGGGTTTTTCTTTTTTGTGGTATCGGGCGGAATCGAACCGTCGACACAAGGATTTTCAGTCCTTTGCTCTACCAACTGAGCTACGATACCAACATGTCAAACAGAATTTTCCGAAGAGTTTCCTGTCAAACGGGCTGCAAAAATAAGAAATGTTCTGAACTTCCCAAATGAAAATCGAAAATTAATGTCCGCCCACCGGCGCACCCACCTCGATTCCCTCTTTTTTGAAGTGGGCCGTCATGCTCACCGCATAATATGCCAAGTAAGCAAAACAAGCCACACCCACCCAGTAACTATTCAAAATTCCCAATACCTTTTCATCGGCCAGACTACCCTGAAAAACACTCACAACCCCACCACCCATTATCATCATGATCAAATAGTTCGAGGCTTTTGGCATTTTGCTGCCCAACCCCGCAATTCCCAAAGTGAAAATACAAGGCCACAAGGTCGAACAAAACAACCCCACACTCACAAACGCCATCGCCGCGATATGTCCGCCCATGAAAATTCCTACCACCAACGCCGCCATGCCACACAAACTGTAAATTAGTAGCTGTCGAGCCGGATTTCCCTTACTCAAGAAGTCCATCACCACCAACACCCCAATCATACCCAAATATGGATAAAACCCGTCTACTTGATAACCCGCTTTGGTATTCACCCCCAAATACACGGCAAATGCAGCCAATGGCAACAACAAACGTAAAGCCTTCTTCCAAGTAGCACTCACATTAAACGAACCCGCAGAGCTGGTCCACCGACCAATCATCAAACTCGCCCAAAACAAAGAAATATATGGCGCCGCGTCGCGCGTGGCCACATTCAAATTCGACTTCAAATATTCACTCAAATTGCCCGCAGTACTAACTTCAACCCCCACATACAAAAAGATTGCAATCATACCCATCCACACTTGCTTGTAAGACAATACCGATTTGCCGTCGTCCTCACCCGCACTCACCGATTCAGCCGCCTCAACCTTCACATCCAAACGATAAAAAATCGCGGCAAACAATATAAACAACGCGCCCAATACCAAATAAGGCACCTTCACCGCGCTTACATCCAATTCCGCACCAGAGCCAGAACCCATCGAGCCATAAATGGCCGCCGTCACCAGCAAAGGACCAATCGTAGTACCAAAATTATTCACCCCACCCGCCATGCTCAAACGCTGAGAGCCGGTTTCAGGCGACCCCAATCCAATGGCCAACGGATTTGCCGCTGTCTGCTGCAGCGAAAAGCCCAACCCCACAATGATCAATCCACCCAGCAACATCGGAAACGAGGCAGAATCCGCTGCTGGAATAAACAACAAACTGCCAATCGCACTAATCACCAAGCCCAAAGCAATTCCTTTGCCGTAGCCCAAACGACCGAGCAAATCGCGCTTCATCAGAAAACTCACCAACATATATCCCAATGCACCCAACGTGTACGCCACGTAAAAAGCAAAAGATATCATCTGACTCTGCCACTGTTCCAACTGCAGTTTGTCCTTGAAAACCGGGATGAGAATGTCGTTACTGGCCGCTACAAAGCCCCAGAAAAAGAAAACGCTTACCAAAGTGGCAAACGCACGGGTAGTATTGTTTTGTGTCATTCGATTTGATTTAAAGCAAGGTGGCAAAAAACAACTTTTTCACGGCAAATCCAACACCGCCAACCAATTCGTGAAGAAATATTGTAAAAAAGACAATAATCTCTCATCGCTTGGTTTTCAATCAATAACTTTTATCTTGCGCACTTCTATGGATACACTTTCAATCGCAGATCCGCAAGGTATAGCTACCAAACCCCTCGACCTAAACCACCTTCACCATACAGTTCCATTGGGCTCCCCAGATTGGATTTCCATGAACGGCATCTTCTGGGGCCTTTTCCTGCTCATCCTCATCGCCTCAAAAAATCAAACCGAAAAAACCCGCAAATCTTTGGGCTGGTTCTTGGGCGCACTGTCATTGATCAACTTCGCCGCTTCCAACATCAAAATGGTCCTCGACCACACGTGGTACATCGAAAACAGCCTACCCCTGCACCTGTGCGGAATGTCGGCCTTCATCGCTGCCTACCTCCTCATCCGCGGCTCACAACTCAGCTACGAATTCTTGGTTTATTGGGGCGCGGGTGCCATCCATGCCTTCCTCACGCCGGAAATCACCAACGGATCCTCGCTCTATAACCACATCGAATACAGCATTTCCCATGGCATCATCATTCTGGGCTCTGTGTACGCTACGATGCGATTGGGCTATACGCCCCGACCTGGTTCTTGGTGGAAGGTTTTCCTCTATACCCAGCTCACCATCCCCGTGATCGGCGGCGCCAACTACCTCACCGGCGGAAATTACATGTATCTGTGTCAAAAGCCCACGGCCGACAACCCCTTTGTCATCGGAGAATGGCCTTGGTACATTTTGGGCTTGGAATTCGCCATCATCCTGCATTTCTTCGCCTTTTACCACCTCCACAAAGCCCTCGCCACCTGGAGAAGTAACCGCGCTTAACCCTATCTTCGCGTTCATGCGGAGTTTCTTTTCGATGTTTTTCGGTTCGATTTTCGGGGCGATGCCCTGCCTCGTTTTCTGTGCGATGGCCCTTGCAACAAGCCAAGTGTCTGCGCAAACTCCCTCTGCACCCACTTACGACCCTGCACTCAACCCAGGCATCATTCCTGCGCCGCAAATGATTGAAATGTCGCCCCGTGGCGGCTATTTTACAGTCAATAAGAAATACAGTGAATACTTGGAGATATTAGAATATAAAATCTATCACGGCTTTGAAGATTTCAGTGTTGGCGGCCAATTCAGCGGTTTGATTAATCCAAATCTTCCTGCTGAAGGATACACTCTAAAAATCACAAAAAAAGAAATTCAGGTATTGTATTCAGATGCACAGGGCCTTCGATATGCAATACAAACCCTACAGCAAGTCAGGAATTTATCGCCCAATAACAAGATCCCTTGCATGACCATCACCGATTTCCCACGGTTCCGATACCGGGGCATGCACCTGGATGTATCGAGGCATTATTTCGATAGCAGCTTCCTCTACAAATACGCCGCAATGGCTGCAAAATATCGCTTCAATGTGATTCATTTACACCTTACCGACGATCAAGGATGGCGGTTCGAGAGCAAACGATACCCCAAACTCAATACCATTTCTTCAACCCGCAGCGGCACACAAACTGGGCCGTATTCGCTGCAACATTTCGACACTTTTGCCTACCGCGGGAATTATAGCCAAGAATTCCTTCAAGAATATGTCGCCTGGTGTCAACACTTTTATGGCATCACGGTAATCCCGGAAATTGAAATGCCCGGCCATGCACTCGCGGCGCTCGCGGCCTACCCCGAATTGAGTTGTACCGGAGGACCCTTCGAAACTGCCAAAGGTTGGGGCGTATTCGACGATGTATTTTGTGCCGGCAATGAAGCCGCCTTCACCTTTCTGCAGAACATTTTGCAAGAAACCATGCGTACTTTCCCCAACTCGCCCTATATCCATATCGGCGGCGATGAATGTCCGAAAGAACGCTGGAAACACTGTCCCAAATGCCAACAACGCATGAAAGACCATGGCCTCAAAGACGAGCACGAACTGCAGAGCTACTTCATTCAACGCATCGAAAAGTATTTACAAGATTCTGGGTGGTATGTAAATACTACCGGTGACACCATCCGTGGGCGTAGCATCATTGGTTGGGATGAAATATTGGAAGGCGGCCTAGCACCCAAAGCCACGGTGATGAGTTGGCGCGGTACCGAAGGAGGCATCGCCGCGGCCCAGCAGCACCACAATGCCATCATGACCCCCGGCAAGCCCCTCTATTGGGACCATTACCAAAGCAAAGACAGCACAGAACCTCATGCCATTGGCGGCTACAACCCCATCGAAAAC
>JBJTNN010000214.1:0-2524 GCA_046074125.1 Bacteroidota bacterium | reverse complement strand
CCCGAAATCAATTCAACTTTATTTTGTATTTTTGCAAGGCTGAATTTATATCAGTCACTGAAGTAACCAAGAATAGCAAAAAGCACACATGAGGCAGTTAAAAATTTCAAAACAGTTTACCAACCGCGAAAACAAATCGCTTGACAAATACCTTAACGAAATCTCCAAAGTGCCGATGATCGACGCCCAAGAGGAAGTGGAATTGGCCCGCAGAATTCGTGAAGGCGATCAAGCAGCGTTGGAAAAACTGGTGAATGCCAACTTGCGATTTGTGGTTTCTGTATCCAAACAATACCAAAACCAGGGTTTAACCTTGGGAGATTTGATCAACGAAGGAAACATGGGATTGATCAAAGCGGCCAAACGTTTTGACGAAACCCGTGGATTCAAATTCATTTCTTATGCCGTTTGGTGGATTCGTCAAAGCATCTTGCAAGCCTTGGCCGATCAGAGTCGTATCGTTCGATTGCCCCTCAACAAAGTCGGTAGCTTAGGTCGTATCACCCAAGCCTCTGCCCGATTAGAGCAAGAGCTAGAGCGCGAACCAACACCCCAAGAGATTGCTGAATCATTGGAAATCTCTCTGTCGGAAGTGGAAAATGCGTTGAGGTCATCGGGCCGACATTTGAGCATCGATGCGCCGTTGGCGGAAGGCGAAGACAATACTTTGTTGGGTGTTTTGGATCAGAACGACGAACCCAACCCTGACATGCCTTTGTTGAATGAATCATTGCAAAATGAGATCAACCGGGTAATTTCTACACTGTCAGACAAAGAACGCGACGTATTGAAATACTACTTCGGATTGGATGGCAATGCAGCCCACACCTTGGAAGACATTTCAGAAAAGGTAGGCTTAACCCGTGAGCGCGTTCGTCAGATCAAGGAAAAAGCCTTGCGTCGTTTGCGCAAATCAAGCAAGAGCAAAATCTTGAAAACCTATTTGGGATAATCTCACAAGCAATTTCTGTGATTGCTACCCTCGTATTATTGGTTTTCTTGTCACTCCTTATCTTGAGAACAAGAAGATAACACCAAGACATTACCATGAATAGTCGATAATAAAGAGAAAGGGCGCCTGCGGCGCCCTTTCTCTTTATTATCAACTGGGATCACCCCAGTACCATAATTCCTTATTTTATGATCGTTACCGTACCCTTGTAAGCGTGCATCACGCCATCAATATATCTGAAGGTGATAGCATAAGCATAAACCCCTTCCATCACGGGCTTACCCTCTTTGTCCAATCCCTTCCAACCCACATTGGGATCCTCCGTGAAGAACAAAATCTCTCCCCAACGATTCACGATGGTCATGCGATATTTCGACATCCCAAAAGACTGATAAGGCTTGAATTCTTCGTTCAATCCATCCACGTTTGGCGTAAAGGCATTGGGCAAATGGAACAACAACTCAGGCTTCAAGAAAATGTTCTTCCACAATGTATCGGCACAGCCGCTCGCGTTGCTCGCGATCAACATCGCTTTAAAATCACCCGTACCCGAGAAGGTCATAAAGAATGGCACACTCGATGTTGACGTCTGTCCGTCTTGGAACGACCAATTGTACGTATCCGTGTTTTTACCCGTAAAAGTAAACTTCCAATCGGTCTCTAAACCACGCGAAAGCAAATACTCCGAAGTAAAGTCCGCCACAGGCTTTGGCAACACATTAATCGGCAATACCGTAGAGGTCGTAGAACATCCTTTGTCCGACACCACAGTCAAACTCACATTATACGTACCATCCGCGCTATAGGCTTGTTTCGGATTGGCCACATTGGAAGTAAAACCATTGCCAAAATTCCAGCTGTACGATGCGATGCTTCCGCGATTCACTTTCGCAGTCGAGCCAAATTGAATGGGCACCTCAGCACAAGCATTCATCCCTGTAATCGTCACCGATGGGTGTTCGTTCACCCTCAACGTTATGCTCTTCTCCGTGCCACAACCTTTATCAGACACCACCCTCAATTTCACTGGATAATCACCCGTATCAGGCAATGTCTGTGCAGGGATGTTCTTCACATTCGCCAATGGAACCCCCTTCACCAGCCAAGTATATGCAACCCCAGTGGCCGAATTCTCCGAAGTAATGTTGCTAGCAACAAACGAGTTGCCCTGTAAACATTGCTCTACATTGTTCATGGCAAAATTGGCCTGTGGAACAGGCCAAACATTCACTGATTTGGTGATCGAATCTTTACAACCGGTACCAGAAGTCAATACCAATTTTACATCAAATTTCCCGGCCGACAAATAACCCTTCGCAGTGATGTTTTTTAACGTAGATTTTGTGCCATCGCCCAATGTCCATTCACTGGTATAAGTCGATCCAAAGACCGTATTGTCGGTAAATGAAAACTGATGACCACCCAAACAAGCCGTATCCTTACTCGTCAAAAACGACGCTTTAGGCGAAGGAACCACATCAAACACCTCCGATGTTGAATCAAAACAACCATCGTTTGTGGTCACACTATGAAATACTCGATACTTACCAATAGCCGCAAACGACCTCACCA
>JBJTNN010000213.1:0-4328 GCA_046074125.1 Bacteroidota bacterium | reverse complement strand
GTCTTCTACCATGTTGTCTAAGCTTTTTTCATAGGCCATTGCGAAGGCGGTTTTCACTTGTTTTTTGGTTTTGCCTTTTGCATCCGTGGTCAGTTCAAATTTTTGATCTTCGCCCCATTGCTGGGTGAGTTGTTTTTCATTAAACAAGACTATGGGCAAGTGACTGTGAGAAACCTCGATGCATTGCCAAAGACTGTCGTTGGGGCTGGGCAAATAGTGGGCGATGGGTACGGTCAGTTGGTATTGGTCTAAACTGATTTCAGGGATACGCGTTTCCCAGAGTGCATGGATGCCTTTTTGTTGGGTGAGTTGTCCGTCATAATTGATGGAGGTGTGAAGCGGCACATGGGCGTCGGCCACGTAGTGGCCGATGTCTGCCGACAAATGCAAAATCCTGTCGATGTCTTTGTTTTTAAATGCTTCTGTCAAGCGATAGAGCATGGTTTGCACGTGGTAAGGCACAATGCCGTATGCGAACAAAGTATCGGCGGAGTATTTTTCTACCGCTTGTTTCCAGAATTTCGGCAATGTATCAATGGGTAGCGATTGTTCGTAGCGTTCAAGGTCTATGTAATGCCTGCAAGCCTCGGCGGTATCTGTGTATCTCCGCTCGTCGGGGTCTACCGCATGATCCGTGATGAAATCGATGTGGGTTTTATAGAAACCAAACAAAGGCTGTGGCAATGCGTAAACGGCTTGTCGGTTGATGGTTTTGTGTCCCAAAAATCCCCATGCGCCCAATTGATGAAATCCCAGCAGACACATCAAAAATGCCGCCACTAACCGCCTATGGGTTTGTGATAAGCAAGCATGGCTAAAGACGTGAGATTTACGGGTGGGGTGGGACGGTATACACATGAAAAGGGGGGATTATTTTGAGCGATTCAGTGCTCTGAGATAGAGCTGAATGGTGTTTTGCAGTCCGTAATACAGCGCATCACAGACCAGGGCATGTCCGATAGAAACCTCTTGCAATCCCGCCATTTGCTGCGACAAATAAGCCAAATTGTGGAGGTCGAGGTCGTGTCCGGCATTCACCCCCAATCCTGCTTCAGTTGCGGCTTTTGCTGTTGCTAAGTAGGGCGCTATGGCTTGCGCTGGGTCATGGTGGTAACCGCTGGCATAGGCCTCGGTATACAATTCGATGCGGTCTGTGCCGGTGGCTATGGCGGAGGCAATCAACTGGGGGTTGGGGTCCAGAAAAATCGAAACGCGGGCACCGGTTTGTTTGATGCGTTGGATGGTTAGTTCCAGGAAGGATTGGTGTTGAAGTGTATCCCATCCGGCATTTGAGGTAAGCACATGTGGGGGGTCAGGGACCAGGGTGACTTGGTGGGGCTTTACTTTTTCTATGAGTTGTAGAAAGTCTTCGGAGGGATACCCTTCGATGTTGAATTCGGTTGAAATGTTGGCTGAGAGCTCGAGTACATCCGTGTAGCGTATGTGTCGCTCATCGGGACGAGGGTGCACGGTAATGCCTTGCGCTCCAAAACGTTCGCAATCCAGGGCCACTTGCAGCACGTTGGGGTTGTTCCCTCCACGGGCATTTCTGAGGGTGGCAATTTTGTTTACGTTGACAGAGAGTTTGGGAGACGTTATTTCAGCCATAATGATACAAAAATACGGGGTTGAATGGGGTTTTCTGTTGTGTTTTTAAGGATGATTTCTGTTCGCCCAGCGAGGTAGAGTTGGGATTTGTGTTTGTATTTGTTTTGATGGTTTCGTAGGTGTTTGAAGGTGTATTGAATATTTGTATTCAGGGCAATGCCACGGTGGCTGAGGGTATAATGGGTGATTTCGTGAGATAGGGTTTGTGGGGTGAAATACAGGGGTGTTTCGGTATTGAAAGCGATACAATCCGCGGCCCATTTCAGGGGGGAGAATGGTTTTCTGTATTGGAGGGTAACGGCATACAGGTATGAACTTTTGGTCGATTGGGGCCGCGGCACGAGGGTGAATTGGTGTTCCAGAAACAATCGTTGAGTACTTTGGCATTTGAGGTACAGGGTGATTTTGTGGCTGGCAGTATTGGCTTTTGCCGGGACAGTTTCTGGGGTGTTTGTGGCATTGCCCAAGTAGGTATCCCAGCCCCACAAATTGGCTTGCCTGTTCCACTGCCAGAGGCAGTGGAACAGGAGATTTCTGGAGAGGGCTTTTTCCCATAGTACCTGTTGTTTGTGATACAGGGGTCGTTCTAGGTCGTTGTTTGGGAGCAGGGGCTGTCTGAATTCCGCGGCCCACCGCAAGCTCCGCTTGCCGGTGGTGCCGCGCGAATACGTAGCGGTAACACTCCAGTAATTGGGCATGAGTTGGTTGAACAAACCTTGAGGGGGTCGAAATTGGTTGTGGATGACGTAAGCGCGAAGCGAAATGTCAGACACCTGGTTCAGCGGCACTATCCATCCCCCCACGGCGGCTGGCTTTGGCTTTTCATGGGGTTGGCATTGCCATGCCATGTGTAAAAAAGCCAAGCCGCCGTGGGCCGTGGATTTGCTGAACCACCATTCTGGATAATGGAAGATTCGGCCCGCGCGCAGCGCGGGCCGAATCCACTCCTCCCGCGTGGCCCACAAACGATTGTAGCGGTAACCACTCCACGCCAATCCCACACCCCCCGGCAATAAAACAGCCACAGTACCGTGCTGCTGCTCCGTGTTTCGCTGGTAACCCGCATTGCTCCCCAATCCAAAATTTCCATCCGTAACCAAACTACTCATCCGTCCAACCGTGTCCACCCTGGCAGAAACCCGCCCGCCAGAAACAGCCACCATCCCCCGAAGGAATTTCTTGCCATCATTTCCCAACTTGAATCCAAGCGCTGTGCCAGAATGACCCTGATATTCGTCCCATCCCCGCTTCTCCGAAAGCCCCCAGTCAGTTGTTCGCCTGGCCCACAAAATGGGGGCATTCCAGAACCCAGACATCCCTCCCTGCACCAACCCCTGTCCCAACTGCATCGCGTACCTACCAATGATCCACGTTTCCATGCCGCGGAACCCCGACACTCGCACATGGTAATGGCACAACATGCCCAGCAAAGCGGTCCGAGAAATGCGACTACCCGTATCGCTCCGCAGATTCCCATGGGGTATGATTTTGCTCAATCCCACTTCGCCCAAATCTCGTTGCATCGAAGCCCCACAGGAAAATGTTTTCGCGTTGGTATACCGCCATTGCAGTTGATAACCGCTCACATCCCCTGCGCCCAAGTGCCGCCAATCACTTTTGGCGCTGATGAATAAATCGCCCCTCCCTTCCTTTGCCTTTTCTAGCCATTGCTGCTTTTGCCACGACAGGGCGGCATCGCAAATCAAGTGGCCTTGAATTTCACGAATTCGGTCCACTGAAAATCCGCATTGCACCAGTTCGGCGGCATCCAAAATATCGCCAAAACGTTGTTTGTGTAAAAGGATGTTCTGCGCTTCCTCACCCCTCAAAAGGGGATGCCAAAACAAAGCATAGTCCCCAATTTGGTTGATGTACAATTGACTGTCGGCCTGTTCCCGCGCATCTGCCCCCGCCAGCGAACTAACCCATTTTTTAGTGCTTGCCTTTCGCTCCATCGCCTCATCAGCACAACCCTCATCGTGCAAATGAACTTGGGCGTGAACCACACCACTGCCCAAAGACATCAACGCCAGTGATAGCGTACCTGCCATCCCACACACAGACCCAATGGCCGAAGCCACTGTGCATCCAATCCTCCACTCCATGATTTTTCGCTATAAATTACGCCCCACTTCAGGGGTTGATTCGTTGTGTTTATGGCCAATAATCCTTGCCATTGCCTGTTGAACGACCGGATCATTCCAACCTCTAGGTATTGTCGCTGTGCCCCATAGTGAAGTAGTACAAATGGAATGGTTGGATTTTTTGATCTTTCCTGTCGCACTATTTGCGGACTATGACTGTTTCTGCCCACCCACAATATGTTGCAATGGGCTTGCTCGTATTGCCAAGATGAAAATGGAGAATCGGCAGCGGCACCAAACAGCCATTGTTTGAGGAATGTTTGCTCCCCGCCAAGGCATGTTTGATAACTCGCAGCAATCGTGCCCCATTTGGGATCAACCCGTTGGTATTGTACGTTGAAAATTCCTGCACCGCCCTTAGACTGCGACTGCATATCAGCCGCCAACCCCGCATGTTTCAATCCGCCCAAACCCATCGATAGTCGCTGTCGCGGGGAGAGATTTAATGCATAATGCACCTTTGCCCCCAGCGAATGCCACTCGCGGGAGCCCTCATTTTCAACGTCAATTCGCCAATGTTCCGTTTGATGGTGAATACCCATCGACCCCAACCCGTCCACCGAAAAACCATAGTTG
>JBJTNN010000212.1:0-3206 GCA_046074125.1 Bacteroidota bacterium | reverse complement strand
ACGAATTTCATCGCGACCTACTACTGGAACGTTGTTCTCAATTGAGCAACTAACGATACAGCTACCACAACCCGTACATGCATTCAAGTCGATGGCCATTGCCCACAAGTGGTTTGGAGCACCGTCTTTGCGATATTCAGGTTTTTCCCAAATGGTATAAATATGGGTAGCAGGAATTTCATTTCCAGCTTTTGGATTCTTTTGCCATTTACCGAAAGTAGATTCGCGAACGATGTCGCGACCCTCTATGCTGTGGTGGGTCTGGGTTTGAGCCAATGTGTAGGTATCATCGCCTTTGGTGATTTCTACATTTTTCACAACAAAGTTGCGGTTTCCTGTATTGTTCACGAAAGCAAAACCATTTACACCAATGGTATCAAATCCTTTTTCTACACTGCCGGCAACTTTACCCGCATGGGTTCTACCATAACCTACGGCCAAAGCCACTGTTTCGTTGGCTTGTCCGGGTTGTACCATGGCAGGAACGTTGTTATAAGTGATATCACCTACTTTTACGTTTACGGTATCCCCTTCTGAGATATCCAACTTAACGGCCATCGCCTTCGGCAAGGCCACATAGTTATCCCAACATACTTTGCTCACTGGGTCAGGCATTTCTTGCAACCATGGGTTGTTTGCAAACGCACCGTCTCTTACACCCACTCCTTGATAAAGGACCATGTCAACCCCAGTAGATTTGGCGTTAGCTGAAACATATCCAGCCAAAGCGTCTACACTACCGGCGTATGAAGTAGCTCCTTCTGAAGCGGCAGACAAGTAAACACCTTTTTCCAACACACCGTTGAACGCATCATCAGAACCCAAGCTAGCAGCCCAGTTTGCACGGATGAAGTTGTAGTAAGGAGAAGCCTGCAATTTTTGAGAGAAGATTCCTTTTGAAGCAAATGGATCCTTTTCAGGGGCTACCAAAGCATTTGCCCAGGTCAACAAGCTGATTTGTGCTTGACGTGTATTGAATACATTTGAGATGGTCGGCTGAGTGAAATGGTATGTACCTTTTCTTGGTTCAGCATCGTTCCAACTTTCCAAATAGTGGTTATCGGGACAAACGTATTGACACAATGCGGCTGTTTCATCTTTGCTTGATGCGAAAGACACCGACAATGAAGCCTTCTTCAACGCTTCTGTCCATTCTTTGCTATTGTGGTTGTAAACAGGGTTGGTATTGTAGAAAATCACCCCTGCAATGGCACCTGATTTCAAACCAGCCAACACTTCAGCAGTTTTCTTATCAGAACCTTTGTATTGGTTGCTGTGATTTACCATGTCAATGGTAGCACCATAGTTGCCCAACAACATGTTGATACCATTCACAATCTTTTGAACTTCCACTTCGTTGCTTGAAGAGATTACCAAAGAAGTTCCTTTGGCTTTCACCAATGCATCGGCGGTCTTTTTGATAGAGTTTCCAGCCAATTCACCTTGCTGAGGCACAGGAATTTGCTTGGCACCCGTTGCGATGGCGATATAATTGTAAAGGGTTGCCACATACAAAGCCTCTTGTGAAGCACGCATGGGGAAACGGAAATCTGCATTGGTTCCGGTCATGCTCATGGCACTTTCAAATTGAATGTGCTTAGACATACCGCCTGCAACCGCAGGTTGACGGTTTACAGTGTAGCATTTTGAGAATTCCACGGGCGAAATCCAGGTACCCAAGAAATCAGCGCCAAAGCTCACGATTACTTTTGCTGACTCAAACTTATAGGTTGGCAAAGCGCGCTTGCCGAAATCTGCTTCGTTCGCATCCAACATACCGCTGTAAGAAACAGCATCGTACATTACGTGCTCAGCAGATGGATAAGATGCCTTGAACGACTCAATGGCTTTCAATGTTGAAGGAGAATGGATTGAACTTGACAAAACCACTACTTTGCCATTGGCAGTTGTGATTTTCTTCAATTTGTCCGCAATCTCAGCATCCATGGCTGCCCAATCGGTTTGTTCAGCACCGTTCGACAATGGATTTGCCAATCTTTCGTTGTCGTACAGAGAAAGGATTGATGCCTGTCCAACCGCACAAGTACCGCCTTGTGAAATGGGTGAATCGACAGAACCATCCACTTTAATGGGACGACCTTCACGCACTTTCACCTCGATACCACAAGCTGCAGAACAAGCTCCGCAAGTAGAGCGGTAGTAGTTGGCTACACCAGGGGTAACATCCTCAGGTTTTACCAAGTATGGTACGGCGTGACGAACCGGCGTTTTGTAGCAAGCTGCCAAAGCAACCGCTGTTACACTGAAACCAAAGTACTTCAAAAAGTCTCTGCGGTTTGCCTGTAACTCTACACCGTCTTCGTTGAAAACTTCATCCAAAGGGAGATCATCGTGAAACTCATTTTTCTGAGCCGCAAGGAACTGTGGGTTCCTGTTCAACTCATCTTCACCCTTCCAATATTTGATATTATTTGACATAATGATGCTTCTTAATTAATGAGACTTAATAGTGACACTTAGAACATTCCAATCCACCGTTCATGGCAGGTGTCAACTTAACCTTGCCGTCGGCTGAAAAATACTTACTCTTGCTCTTGTTGGCAGCGATATCCTTCGCCGCTTTTTCATGCAAAGCCTTGTAATAGTTGTTGTTGGCAACATCCACCTGGGCGTTTCTGTGACAATCGATACACCATCCCATTTGCAATGAACTGTGCTGCTGAACCACTTCCATTTTCTCAATGGCACCGTGACAAGTTTGACAAGTTTGTTTGCCCACTTTTACGTGTTGTGAGTGGTTGAAGTAAGCATGATCTGGCAAGTTGTGGATTCTTACCCAACGAATTGGACGTGGGTTTTTACCGTATTCTTCCCCTGGCTTTGCTTCTGGATTGTAATCCAAAGCCGCATAAATTTTCTTGATTTCTGGAGAAATCTCTCCGTTGTATTTGTCGGTAAGTTGAACGCCTTTGTGACAATTCATACACGTGTTCAACGCAGGAATAGAAGCTTGCTTGCTCTCCTCAACGGTTGAGTGACAGTATTTACAATCCAATTTCAAATCACCGGCGTGCAATTTGTGTGAAAATGCGATGGGCTGTTTTGGAGCATAACCCTTTTGCACACCCACCTCAGTGATTGAGAACTCAAATCCGTAATATGCACCTACTCCACCCAAAATAGCCACGGTGAACAAAGTCAGTACCACTGGATTTTTCTTACCCCATTTGCCGGGAAGAATCTTC
>JBJTNN010000211.1:0-17467 GCA_046074125.1 Bacteroidota bacterium | reverse complement strand
GTGAATTCGTAGGTGATCTTCATTGACAAAATTTGAAATCTATGATGTAAATTACAATAAATTTTGATCGTATTTAATCATTGGGTATTTCGATTTCGAAAGTAAACTTTCAACACTTCTAGAAATACAAAAAGCCAGTCGATTGACTGGCTTTTCTTAGTAGCGGGGACAGGACTATCCTTCATTTCATTTCGGATGGACCTCAGGGTGGGGCTTTACTAAGAAAAGCTCAGACCGCTGCGCGTTCTTCCTTTTTCATTGTCTTAACCTTCATCCAAGCAAAGCTTGATTCAGTTTCATCCAATAAAAAAGCCAGTCGATTGACTGGCTTGTCTTAGTAGCGGGGACAGGAATATCCTCCATTTCATTACGGATGGACCTTGAATAGGGGCTTTACTAATAAAAGCTCAGACCGCTGCGCGTTCTTCCTTTTCGCATTCCCATTCGTTTATGAAAGTAAACTTTCAACACTTCTAGAAATGCAAAAAGCCAGTATCTGACGTGGCAGAGACTGGCTTTTCTTAGTAGCGGGGACCGGACTCGAACCGATGGCCTTCGGGTTATGAGCCCGACGAGCTACCAACTGCTCCACCCCGCAATATATCTTGAAACGTGTTGTTTTCCGTATTGGGACTACAAAGATACGAACTTTTTTAAGTTCTGCAAATTAAGTTTTGTAAAAATTACTAGCGAACTGTTGGGCCAGCACCAAATTCTTTTTCGGATGCCAAAAAGCTCAGTTTACCTTCCTCGTTTTCAGCCATTAAGATCATGCCTTGTGATTCAATGCCACGAATTTTTCTTGGCTCGAGGTTCAATAATACAAGTACAGTCTTTCCAATGATATCTTCTGGCGCATAGTGTTCAGCAATACCAGATACGATGGTGCGCTGATCAATGCCGGTATCAACCGTAAGCTGTAAAAGTTTGTCTGCTTTTTCTACTTTTTGAGCACTGAGAATAGTCCCCATGCGGAGGTCCATTTTTGAGAAGTCGTCAAAAGCAATAGCGTCTTTCATAGGTGGGAATTTGGAGGTAGGGGCTGCGGTAGCCTTTAATTTATTGATTTCAGTTTCAACAAGTGAATCTTCGATTTTGGCAAAAAGAATTTGAACTTCACCGATAGAATGACCTGCCTGAAGTAAGTCGGTGCGCCCGAGGTCGGTGTAATTTGACCATGAGGCTTGTAGCATCTTTTCTAGTTTTGCTGCCGTAGCAGGCAAAAATAACTGACATGCAATTTGCAAGTTGGCTGTAATTTGCAAAGCCAGATGCATGATTGTTTGGACGCGTTCAGGATCTGTTTTAATGAGTTTCCAGGGCTCGTTGTCTGCTAAATATTTATTGCCGATACGAGCAAGTTGCATCATTTCAGCTTGTGCTTCGCGTAATTTATAAGCGTAAGCCAATTTGGAGATGCGCTCAGGAATTGCTTTTATTTGAGCAATAATAAGTTCATCGTCCTGCGTAAAAGTATGTGCAGTCGGAACCTTACCTTCATAGTATTTATTGGTAAGTACCAAGGTTCGGTTGACAAAATTACCCATGATGTCGGCAAGCTCTGAATTGACACGTGTTTGGAATTCTTTCCAGGTAAATTCGGAGTCTTTGGTTTCTGGGGCAATGGAAGTGAGCACATATTTGAGCTCGTCAGTTTTGTCAGGGTAGGCTGCTAAATATTCATGCAGCCAAACAGCCCAATTTCTAGAAGTAGAAAATTTGTCACCCTCGAGATTCAGAAATTCGTAGGCGGGAACGTTGTCAGGCAAAATGAAGTCACCGTGGTTTTTCAATAGAATAGGGAAGATGATGGCATGAAAAACGATGTTGTCCTTCCCAATAAAATGCACCAATTTGCGATCTTGTGCTTTAGACTTAAGCCAGTATTGTTCCCAATCTTTGCCGTTGTCTTGGGCCCATTGTTTGGTGGCAGATATATAGCCAATTGGCGCGTCGAGCCAAACATAAAGTACTTTGCCGTCGGCACCAGGTAAAGGTACTTTGACGCCCCAATCGAGGTCACGGGTCATGGCGCGTGGTTTGAGGCCACCATTGATCCAAGACATGCACTGCCCGATCACTTGGTTGCGCCATTCTTTGGGGTTGTGCTGAACTTTGCCATCTAAAAGACCTTCTTGGATCCAGTCTTTGAGCCAAGTTTCGTGCTGATCCATGGGCAAATACCAATGCGAGGTGCTTTTCAGTACGGGCTTGCTGCCACTTAGCGTTGATACAGGATTGATAAGGTCAGTTGGACTGAGGTCAGAACCGCATTTTTCACATTGGTCGCCGTAGGCGCCAGCATTTTGGCATTTTGGGCAAGTTCCGGTGATGTAGCGGTCAGCTAAAAATTGTTGGTATTGTTCGTCAAAATACTGCTCTGAAACTTCTTCGGTGAACTGTCCTTGATCGTAGAGTTTTTTAAAAAAAGCAGCAGAAGTATCGTGATGTAATTGAGAAGATGTTCTGTGAAAGATGTCAAAACTAATTTGAAAATCTTGAAAGGCATTTCTAATAATACCATCGTATTTATCGACGATATCTTTTGGGCTGAGCCCTTCTTTTTTTGCACGCAAAGTAATTGCTGCGCCATGTTCATCTGAACCGCAAATAAAAGCGACATCATGGCCGTTCATGCGTAAGAAGCGCACAAAGATATCGGCGGGTAAATAAACGCCAGCGACATGACCTAAATGAAGGGGTCCGTTGGCATAAGGAAGTGCTGCTGTGACTGTATATGATGCTTTTGACATAGCACAAAGATAGCAAATAAAAAAGGGACGGTTGCCCGTCCCTTTTCGTATCAAAAGCTAGAAAGCTTATTTTTTCACAACATTGAATTGTGCAGTTTTACCGTTTTCAAGAGTTACATTGAAGATGTAAAGACCAGCTTGTAAAGCATCAAGATTAACTGAAGCCTGACCTGCAGCCAAGTTAATCGCACTTGACATAGCTACTTTTCCTGCAACATCAGTAATTACTAATTGTGCAGCACCTTCGCCGTCAATAGAAACAGTTACAACGTCAGTAGCAGGGTTAGGGAATGCTTTTCCGTCAATTGTATTCAATTCTGCAACATTTACATCGTTGTCCATAACTGCAACCGCCATAGAACTTGGAAGGTCTGAACCAAAACCAGCAGCAAACCAAGAACCATCACTTTCGTTTGGTGTCATTGGTTGAAGGTAGTATGCTTCGTTCCAAGTAAGGTTAGTTGCATTTTCGTGACCTAAGTAAAGGTTAAGGTTTACAGTCTGAACACAAGCTAAATAGCGTTGGTTGTCTTCAAGAGCAACTGGTGTTGTGAAAGCACCATAAACAGTTTCTCCTTGAAGATCGTCTGGATAGTAATAGAAACCGTTAGCAACTTCAGTCAATGTATTGAATGCAAGGTTAGCATCGTTGAGGTCAGCGAAAACATCTTCCCACTTGTATAGGTACAATGCCATTTCTTCACCAGTTAGAACTGCACCTGACGCCGCAGATGTAGTTGCAGAGAACCAAACACCTTTTGCTTTCAAACGGCTAGCGTTTGCGTTGTCAATGACTTGGCAAGTAGAGTAAGTTTGGTTATTGTTTGACGGACGATAGTAGTTTCCACCAGCTGGAACACCAGTTGTAGCATCTACTTGTGCATAACCAAACAATGAATCAGAAACAGTGAAAGTTGTAGTGAGCGTGTTGTCAGCGTCATAGTTATCTGGAACACCCAAACTTACTGTATATGTAAGGGTATAAGTTCCGGCAGGGTATGTAGCTAATGAGAAGTTAGGTAAGTTACTTGCTTGGCTAGGATCAACGTCAGTTGAGTCGCCAGCAGCGATAGACAAACCAGAAACGGTGTTGTCATATACTGTAGCCCCAGAAGGGTTCGTAATTGTAGCTTTCAAAGAAACGTTGCTTTGCGCTTGGTTACCGTAGTTGTAAACACGTGCACCAAGGTCAAAATTAAATTCTGAACCATTTTGAGCCAATTGTGAAGAGATGATGGCTTGACGTGGCAACAAAGCTGCTCCGCTTGAAATACCTGCATCATTAGGGAACAAACCAGTTTTGTTTCCAAGGAACATTACAACAGGACCATTAGCCATTTGAGCAATTAACGATAGACCATCGTTGATGTCTACCATTACTACTGGAATGGTTACGTTAGCTCCAGAAGCACCAGCACCCATAGCGATTACTTCACCTGGGTTACGGTTTACTACGATAACACCAACTGCACCTGCATTTTGTGCATTGAGTGCTTTCATACCGAATTCACAAGTGTTACGGAATACAACCGCAATTTTACCAGTAAGGTCGTTGATGAGTGGGTTACACCCTTCAGCTGAAATTGGGTTACCCTGAGCGTTTGTTCCTGTAGAACCATCGTCAACGATCATGAGGGTATCTTGAACATAAGTTCCTGGGATGTTGAAGTCAGGTGTTCCCCAACCGCTTCCTGGATCGGCCCAAGTGTGTGTGTAATTGGCAACGATGCTCTGAGGTGAAATCCCGGCAACGATGACCTGTGCATAGGTTGCTGCAGAAAGCGCAACGGCACTGATAGTTAGTAAAAGTTTTTTCATAGTTAATTTTTTAGATTTGCGCTAAAGTTAAGGAATTTTGATTTTTTTGCAAATACAAATGAATATTTACCAAAAAAGGGCACATATGTGCCCTTTTTCATCGAAAATTTGTGTTTTTTCTATTTAAACCAGATGATTAAATAGTAGAAAATTGCGGCGAGTAATCCACTTACAGGTATGGTAAGAATCCAGGCCCAAAGTAAGTTGATTGTCACACCCCAGCGAACTGCACTGAGACGTTTTGTGGCACCGACGCCAATGATAGAACCCGTGATGGTGTGGGTAGTCGAAACCGGGATTCCAAACTGAGATACGGTAAACAGGGTAAGTGCTCCTGCGGTTTCGGCGCAAACGCCTTCCAATGGCGTGACCTTCGTAATCTTAGTTCCCATGGTTTTGACAATTTTCCATCCACCCATCAGTGTTCCTAAGCCTATCATTAAGTAACATCCAAATGCAACCCAAACAGGCATGGTTTCTGAATGTACTTTCGTTTTTATTTTATGTCCTTCTTTGAGTTCTCCTGTAGATCCATCAACATATTCACCGAAAACACCGGCATACTTGTAGTTATTGTTGAGAGTCTTTTCAAAAAAGATTGTATCATTTGTCTTGGCATCACAAAGCGCATCACCAAAAGTGAAGATTTCTACTTTTTCCAAAGCTTCATCAATCACTTTAAATTCAGCAGCACCTTGCACATTTGCCAATTTTTTGCCGTCTTCCGCATAAATAGATTGCCCACTTGCCGCATCAATGATTTCTTTATGATCAACAAAGTAAACTTTACCCTCTACCTCTGCCACCTCTGGCTTGAATTTATGTTTTTTACCGTCGGCCGTATTGAACTCAATTTGCATAAGTTCAGTAATGCGCAAGTCTTTCGGTACGGGCTTATCTAGTTTTCCTTCACGCCCCATATTTCCGTATACAAGTAATGCAGCACAAATAATACCCATTACTTTTTGTGAGTCAGCACCACCATGTCCCAAAGAAAAAGCAGCAGAAGAAAGCAACTGAAGTTTCTTATGCATATTGGCTTCTTTCAGTGCAGAAGGTCGCTTGGTTCCGTGAACAATTTCAAACCAGATGTAAACCAAGATGAAAACGGCAATCATACCAATGACAATGTACATCATGATTGGTTTCATATCAATGAATTCAATCATATATTCCATGACGGCGATGGTAACACCTGAAAGTAATAGAATGACCAGCATTTTTTTCCAGAATGACCTCGAAATGGTTACCACAGCAATCAAGTAAGCAATAAACCCACCGATGATTGGCGCCAAGAAGATAAACAAAACCACTTTGAGGATTTCACCACTTTCTATGACTCCAAAGCCTGCATGCGCAACAGCTGCCCCCGCAAAACCTCCAATCAAAGTATGAGATGAAGACGACGGTATCCCTAACCACCATGTGAGTAAGTTCCAAAACGTAGCGGCTAATAAGCCCGCAAGGATAACCCAAAGGTCGATGGCATTGTTGTCAACTGTTTTGGCAACAGTATTTCCGACACTCATGTCAAAGACCCAGAACGCAATGATGTTAAACATTGCTGCCCAAAGAACTGCTTGAAACGGCGTAAGAACTTTAGTAGAAACGACCGTTGCAATAGAATTGGCTGCATCGTGAAACCCGTTTACGAGGTCAAACAGCAGGGCAATCCCGATTACTATTAATAATAGAGTAAACATAACTTATGTTTTAGGCTCGCCCTTAGTTAAGCGTATTTAACAACAATTGATTCAATCACGTTACCAGCATCTTCACATTTGTCGGTGGCTGTTTCCATGACCATATACAATTCGCGTCTTTTGATCAATTCTTTGGCATCTACATCTGAATTGAAAAGTTGCTCGATGCTCATGTCAAAAATATTGTCGGCATTATTTTCAATGCTGTTGATTTTGATCACACACTCGATAATTTTCTGTGTGTTTTTCAAGTTGCGTAATTCCATAACTGCTGCTTTCACTGCAACAACGGCATCGTTGATCGCTGCAGCTGTCTTTTGAATGCCTTGATCCGAAATAGGATCTATTTTGTAGAAGTTAATTTTCTTACCCGACGCATAAATGTAATCAGCGATATCATCTAGTGCTGAAGCCAAGGAGTGAATATCTTCACGGTCAAACGGAGTGATAAAGTTTTTACCCAATTCAATGAAGATTTGGTGCGTAATATTATCATTTTGGTGTTCGATGTCGCGCATTTCTTCAATGAGTGCCGCACGCTTGTTGTAGTCTGACTCATGAACTACTTGCAATAGCTTTTGTGCAATGAGCTCAAGGTTGTCACTGGCTTTTTCGAATAACGAATAAAACACTTTGTCTTTAGGTAAGAAGTAACTTAAAATTCCGGCCATAATGTTAGATTTTTTTTGACAAATGTATGTGGTTCAATGCCTACTCTCAAATTTGAAGCACTTTGTTAACGTAAACATAACATATCATCCCAATTGGTTTAGTTCTGTAGGAAGCTCGCCAAAACAAGTGAAATCATCACCAATGCCAATGTTACCAAAATGTTACCAAGATTATTTAAAAGTTAAATGAAAATGAATGTAATGTTAACTCAATATGAAGCGTCTAATTTTGGCCTTCAAATTCAATGAGAGAAAACATGAAAAAATATTATTCTGTATTAATTGGTCTTTGTTTCATGGCAAGTGCTTTTGGGCAACAACCCAACGACACTACTAAGGCTAAAGCACCAGCGCCAACAAAAAAGTGGTACGAGAGCATTCAATTAAGAGGCTACATGCAAGTAAGGTACAATGGCCTTTTACAAACCAATGAAGATCTCCAATGCGAACAATGCGATAAGAGTTGGGGAGGAGAGAACGATTTCTTTATCCGTCGAATGCGCTTGATTTTTTATGGCCAGGTGAGTCCGCGAGTATATTTTTATGTCCAACCTGATTTTGCGAGTGCCCCTTCATCTTCAGCAATGCATTTTGGTCAATTGCGTGATGCCTATTTTGATATTGGACTCGATTCAAAAAATGAATTCAGATTCAGAATTGGGCAATCAAAAGTTCCATACGGATTTGAAAACATGCAATCATCACAAAATCGTTTGCCGCTCGATCGTGCAGATGCAATGAACAGTGCCGTTACAAATGAGCGCGATTTAGGCGTCTTCTTTTATTGGGCACCAGCAAAAACACGCAAATTATTTTCTTCTTTAGTGAGTGAAGGCTTAAAAGGGTCAGGTGATTACGGAGTGCTTGGCGTTGGTGTATACAATGGTCAAACGGCTAACCGACCTGAACCCAATTCAAATAAACACATTGTAGCAAGAGCAACTTATCCAGTGCAAATAAAAAATCAAGTTATAGAGGCCGGACTCCAAGCATACAAAGGACAATTCACGCTATTGTCGACAACTTCAGGTGTAACAACCTTGGAAGACAAACTATATGACGATGAACGAGTAGGTGCTACATTTGTTTTGTATCCAAAACCATTTGGGATATTAGCTGAATACAATGTTGGTCGTGGCCCGGAATACGATAAACTAACAAATAGTGTCATCACAAGCCCTTTAAAAGGTGGTTTTATTACAGCTAGTTACAAATTAGACTTCAAAGGTCAAACTTTGATTCCGTTCACGCGCTATCAATATTATGATGGTGGCAAAAAGCACGAACTCGACGCGAGAAGTTATGAAGTTAAAGAACTTGAAGTAGGAGCGGAGTGGCAACCGAACAAGAATTTTGAACTTGTGGTCATGTACACGATGTCGGCACGTCGCTTTGAAGACGCAGTTAACCCAACAAATTACCAACGCGGAAATCTATTGCGCATTCAAGCACAAGTAAATTTCTAAGTTCCAATGAGAGTATTCAAACAAAAAGGGCGGCCCGCAGGGCCGCCCTTTTTTGAATGTGCTTTGATAGCGGCTTATTTTGCAGCAGCAAATTTTGCAGCAACGACATCCCAATTGATCACATTAAAGAAAGCAGTGATATAATCAGGTCGGCGGTTTTGATAATTTAGGTAATAAGCGTGTTCCCAAACGTCAAGTGCTAAAATAGGGGTTCCGTTGCAGCCTTCGCCCATCAAGGGGTTGTCTTGGTTTGCCGTAGAACATACTTCAAGTTTGCCGTTTGTAACACACAACCAAGCCCAGCCAGAACCAAAACGAGTAGTTGCCGCCTTGGTGAATTCATCTTGGAAGTTTTCAAATGAACCAAAAGCTGCATCAATAGCGGCAGCTAAATCTCCGCTTGGATGCCCACCAGCATTTGGTGCCATGACTTCCCAAAACAAGTTGTGATTCCAAAAACCACCTCCGTTATTACGAACAGCCGGTTTGTCTTTGCAAACTTTCAAAATTTCTTCGATAGACAAGTTTTCAAGTTCTGTACCTGCAATTGCATTATTCAAGTTAGTTGTATATGCTTGGTGATGCTTGCTATGGTGAATTTCCATTGTACGGGCATCAATGTGGGGTTCTAATGCGTTGTAAGCATAGGGTAAAGCTGGTAATTCAAAAGCCATTTTGTATAGATTTTAAGATTTTTTAATAATTCGATGTGACAAAATTACAACAAAATTCAGGACGCATTGTTCTTGGTGTATCTTTGTAGCATGAACCCTGAACGCCCATTATCTGATTGGTTGCCCTTGTCTTTAAAAGATGCCGAAAAACGCGGTTGGGATGCTTTTGATGTCATTCTCATATCTGGAGATGCTTATGTCGATCATCCTAGTTTCGGAACGGCAGTTATTGGTCGGATTATTGAAAGCGAGGGTTTCAGAATTGGTATTGTTGCACAGCCCAATTGGAAAGACGACCTCCGTGACTTTAAAAAATTAGGAAGACCCAAATATTTTTTCGGTGTCACTGCTGGCTGCATGGATTCCATGGTAAATCATTACACCGCAAATAAAAGATTGCGATCCACAGATGCCTACACGCCAGGGGGGCAAGCGGGTTTCAGACCAGATTACGCCAGTATCGTTTACAGTAATATCCTCAAAGAAATTTATCCTGATGTGCCTGTACTATTGGGCGGCATTGAAGCTTCATTGCGTCGTGTCACTCATTACGATTACTGGAAAGACCAACTCATGCCTTCGATACTTGTTGATGCCAAAGCAGACTTGTTGGTCTATGGCATGGGCGAGCAACCATTAAGAACACTCTTGCGCCTATTGAAAAGAGGGGTTCCGTTTGCTCAAGCAAAAACAATCAATCAAGTCGCTTTTTTACAAGATGCCGCTGCAGAGTTGCCAAAAAACAAAAATTGGGAAACCGTTGAACTGGCAAGTCATGAAAAATGCCTTCAAGATAAATTGGCTTATGCCGCCAATTTTAAAATAGTCGAAGTAGAGTCTAACAAGTGGGCCGCAAATCGCATCATTCAGCAAGTTGGCAGTCAAACATTGGTAATCAATCCGCCATTTAAAACCATGACTGAAAAAGAAATGGATGGCTCCTTTGATTTGCCCTACACAAGGTTGCCACATCCTCGCTACAAAAAACGTGGTGCTATCCCGGCATATGACATGATCAAATTTTCGGTCAATACGCACAGAGGATGTTTCGGTGGTTGTAGTTTTTGTACCATTTCGGCACATCAAGGAAAGTTCATCGCATCGCGCAGTGAAGCCTCTATCTTAAAAGAAGTTGAAGAACTGACCAAACATCCTGAATTCAAAGGATATCTTTCAGACATCGGAGGGCCTTCAGCAAATATGTACCGCATGAAAGGCAAGGACGAAGCCATTTGCGCCAAATGCGTGTCGCCAAGTTGTATACACCCGGTTATTTGTCATAACCTAGATACTTCACACAAGCAAATGACTGAATTGTATCGAAAAATAGATAAGTTTCCAGGTGTCAAAAAAGCTTTTGTTGGTTCCGGTATCCGCTACGATCTGCTCGTTGACGATTTTAACAAAAACAACGAAGACGGCAACCACGACGAATACATCGAGCAAGTCATTACCAGACACGTTTCTGGCCGCTTAAAAGTAGCACCAGAACATACCTCAGATGCCACGCTTAAAGTGATGCGCAAACCGTCATTTCAGTACTTTCACAAGTTCAAGGAAAAATATGACCGCTTATCTGCCAAACACGGTTTGAAACAACAACTCATTCCTTATTTTATTTCGTCTCACCCTGGTTGTGAGGAGATGGATATGGCAAACTTAGCAGCTGAAACCAAAGACATGGGCTTTCAACTCGAACAAGTGCAAGACTTTACGCCAACACCAATGACTGTCGCTGAAGTGATTTACTACACGGGTGTACACCCCTATACGCTCAAACCAATTCGCACCGTAAAAACCAAAGAGGAAAAACTCAATCAAAACCGGTATTTCTTTTGGTATAAAAAAGAAAACAAAGACTGGATCAGACAACGCCTCCAAAAAGCAAAACGCCCAGATTTATTAGAGAAATTACTAGAACCAAATGCTGAGGCAGCAGCTCAGGTTCCAAAGTGGCTTTTGGAGAAGCGGCAAAAGCGTAAATAAAATTCTTACTTGCATACCCAACTATTTACAATTACACACGTATTGGTAATGTAGTTAACTTTATACGTATGAAATTCAATTTACACTACCTCTTATTTTTACTACCAACCATTGCGCTGGCGCAAGAGCCCGCTGAAACAACAGACCTTGCTGAAGAAACCACTGAATACGTAGAAACCATTCCTACTTTTTCTTCAACGCGTGTTGTAAATGGACATTCCGTGGAAACACTGACAAAAGGAACCTATGAATTCAGAATTGAACACCGTTTTGGCGATATCGCTGGTGTAAACGGCGGCATACAAAACATGTTTGGTTTCGATAACCTCTCAGACATGCGTATTGCGCTGGAATACGGTATTACTGATCAACTCATGGTAGGCTTTGGTCGCTCCAAAGGAACAGGCGCACCTTATCGATCATTGGTAGATGGTTTTGTAAAATATAAGGTCATATCTCAGGCAGAACAAAAATCACCTATCTCCATTACGGCTGTTGCTGGTTCAAGTTTTACTTACCAGACCGCATCCGAAGACCTCGGCGATGTGAGTCATTTTCCGAAGGCCATCCACCGACTCAATTATTTTGCTCAAATCAATGTAGCACATCATTTTGGTGACCGCGGAGCAATTCAATTAATGCCAACCCTCGTGCACCGCAATTATGTGGCAAACACCGATGTCAATGATTTATTCGCCCTTGGAGTGGCGGGTCGTCTTCGTTTAACGTCAAGATTTGCCATTGTCGGAGAATACTATCATTGTTTCAATGGAACCGCATTTCGTCAAACCGGGTTTACTAATAGTGGTGCACTAGCCCTTGAGTGGTTTACTTTCGGCCATAATTTTACAATAAACATCACCAACTCAGGTGGAATAGGAGAATCTCAATTCATTCCATATACGACTGAACAATGGCAGAAAGGCCAATTCCGCTTGGGCTTCACTGTTGGCAGGAAATTTGTAATTGAATAAGCAATCTAAAAAAACACAACATGACAACTAGAAATCTCCTTCTCTCTGCAATTGCTGGCCTTTCTTTAAGTGCATTTACCTTTATGGCACTTGAACATTATGAGGTCACTCCAGATTTTTCCTTAGAATTCAAAAGCAAAGACCCATCTGGATCATTTAAAAAAATGGAAGGCCAAATAGAATTTGATGAAAAGGACCTCTCCAAATGTAGTTTTGATTTAAAAATCGATGTGCGCTCCATTTCAACGGGCAACGGCATGATGACCAAAAAATCGCAGACGCCTGAATGGTTTGATGCAGTCAAATACCCTTACGCCAAATTTAAATCGACTAAAGTCGAAAGAAAAGAGGGTAATAATTACAATATCATCGGTAACCTGACCATCAAAGGCATTACCAAACCATATACAGTTCCTGCAACTTATGCGAAGTCTGGTAGTAAAATCACTTTGAAAGGCTCATTTTTTGTAAACCGCATGGATTTCAAAATAGGTAAGAAAAGCGATGCCGTTCCAGATCAGATGAAAGTCAATTTCGAAATTCCGGCACAAAGTAAATAAGAAGCACATGAGAAAAAATATCATTTTCGGAAGTTTATTAATGCTTGGAATCATCATTATTTCTTGCTCAAAAGATAAGGTAACCCCGTCTGCACTAGATTGTACTACAACAGTGTCTTTTTCAAACGACATTATGCCAATCATGCAAGCAAATTGCATCGGGTGCCATGATCAGGGCAATGCTTCTGGCGGCTATGACTTCAGTTCTTATACGGCCATTTCAGCAAATGCAAATGCAGCTCTAGGATCAATGAAAAGTAGTGGCTATCAATTGATGCCACTTGGGGGCCCTGCCTTACCGGATTCCACCATACAGAAATTGGAATGTTGGATAACCCAGGGGAAACTCGATAATTGATTTATTCCAACAAATTCTTTAACAACACAACCTTATGAAAAAAAATCTATTTACCATATCCATTTTAGTCGCAGGCATTGGCTTATTTTCCTTTAATTCTAGCAATCTTAGTGGTTTTCAAAGCGCGCCGCTCGATGCTAATGGCCCCGGAGGTGGTAAAACAGGCGCTCCCGGCGAGCAAAATTGCACAAGTTGTCATAGTGGATCTGCTCAAAATGGAGCAAATGAGAATCTCCTGCTAGTAAATAATGATATCGGTTTTGGCATAACACAATATACACCTGGAGCAACATATGCGGTGAATTTATCTATGGCATCTAATCCAGCAAAAAAAGGATTTCAAGTTACTGCACTGAATGCATCAAATGCAATGGCTGGCAGTTTTACGGCAGGTGCGAATACACAGATAAAAACCAGTACGATTTCAGGTGGCCAACGAAAATATGCAACGCATAAAAGCTCATCGAATACTTCTGCTACTCAAACTTGGAACTGGACTTGGGTGGCACCATCCACGAACGAAGGCAATGTCACTTTTTATGTTGCAACAAATAAGGCCAATAACAATGGCAACGACAACGGAGATGTGATTTATTTATCTCAACATGTTTTTACGGCTGAAAGCGGTGCGCAGATTGAAGAAATTCAAAGCACGAATCAGTTTAATGCCGGCTTTTCTGCGGAGAAAAACGCTATTTACCTTACTTTCGACGCACTTACTATTGAACCAACTCACCTCAATGTGGTCGATATTAACGGCAAATCAGTATTTTCAAAAAATATGGGCTTGTCAAACCCTGGATCAAACAAAGTGTGGGTAGAGCTTACCAAACAATTGAAAGGGGGCATCTATGTCGTGCATTTCTTTGTTGGGAACAAAGCATATTCTACTAAAGTCTTGATTCAGCAATAAAATCATAAATTCATCATCTTTGCTTTTTCGGCATAGAAACCATTTGTTTCGATGATAACTTTTTTGAGGCTGCCAAAAGCAGCCTCATTTTTTTGCTGTTTATATACCAATAGTAAATACCAATCAGCTTCTTCTTCAAAATTGGCAAACTCATTTGCCCTTAGTTTTTCGAGTCTATTTTTAGTTTCACCAATTTCATTGAGATTGTAGAGACTCAAGGCACTATAAAAAAGCGCGTTTGCATCATTTGGATAATTTGACAAAATTTGATCCAACCCGAGTAAACTGAGTTTGTAATTTCCTTTAGAAAATTCTTCAATGGCCTCACTGAGTACATTGATGTAAGGTATGCGAGTCATTTCATTCCCATCAACTTCTTCGACCTTTATATTTTTAGGTTCATCTGATTTTCTGTAATACCTGTAATCAATTACTTTAAAATTTCGAATCAATAATTCTCGGGCAATCTTGCGTTTTAATTTTCTGCTTCTATTGGTTTGGATACTAATGTCGTTGACAGGAAGTTGTTCCATTGGTGCTGCAAATTTTTCTTGAGGCAAATTTTCAATTCTCATTTGATGAAAATCTTCCACCACAATTGTTGCCGTAATTTGTTGGTCACGCGTAAGTGTTTGAAGTGGTATTAAATCTTGTTTTTTGTATAGCTTGATTGGTGCTTTTGCGGTATGTGTTTCAGTCGTTTTTGAATTTTGCTCTCGGTTGACATCTGAATCTTCTTTGCTAACAGTATAATAAGCGCCCACTAAAAGGATACCAAGCATAGATACAAGAATATATTTTCGCAACGTCTTTCTTCTATTGGAGGCGAATTGTTTCTCCAATTTTTCAAAACGGTTCCAGGCGCCTTCATTGTCTTGGTAACCTTCAATGGCATCGTTGACTAGCGCGTCTTCCAGATACTGCTTTTCAAAAGTATGCTTATCCTTTTGACTCTTATTTAGTAAGTACCGTTTGAAAGCTTCCTTAGTTGTTTTCATGTTGATTATTTTGTTCCATAAGAATTCTGAGATTTCGCTTGCCATTCTGCAGATGGCTTTTCACTTCTTTAAAACTGAGTTGAGTTTGCTTCATGATTTCTTCATAACTCAATTGCTCCAGAAAAAAGAGTCTGATGCATTGCGCTTGCTGGGGTTTTAACAAGGGTATGAGTTTTTCAAGCGAGACTAATTGTTGTTCCAATTGAAGGAGGTCTTCAGTTGAAGTTTCATCTCCATTGTTTATAGCGACATCTTGAGGCATTGCATCATAAGAAACCGTTGGCTTTTTTTGGACGCTTCTTAAATATTGAAGCGCTTCGTTTCGAGCAACAATGTGCAACCATTGCTTCAGTTGAACGATTTCATGTTTCAATATAAGCTGAGGTAGTTTTTCAAAGAGCTCCATCAACAAATCGGCCGCAACCTCTTTGTCATGAGTGTATTTTAACATGACACCATATAAAAGATGGGCATAACGATGAAATAGTTCATCGATACACAGAGACCAAGCATCTTTTTTGTAGAGCACTAATATTTCAGCGTCGTCAATTTCCTTTAAATATTTTCTTTTATTGATGATCATCTGTTACAAAGATGCCTAAAAACCTAGGTTTCCACAAAAAAGATTAAAAAAATGAAACCTTCCAAATGCTTGATCGTTAGACTACTTGTCTCTACGCAAATATTTTTTTTAAAATTTCTTTCAAAAAATTGTTGCGAAACCAAAAAGAGTACATATCTTTGCACCCCGCAATTGAGACAACGGTCTGTTAGAAGCGAGGGTTTAGAGAGGGTTAGAAGAGGCGGAGGCTTTGCTAACTGACAAAAGAAAAAGTTCTTTGAAGTATTGAGAAATAAGGAAACAGCGTTTTTAAGAATAAAAACAAACATACTCGAGCTCTTAAAATTCGAAGTTATTATACAACGGAGAGTTTGATCCTGGCTCAGGATGAACGCTAGCGGCAGGCCTAACACATGCAAGTCGAGGGGTAGCAGGATTAAGCTTGCTTAATTGCTGACGACCGGCGCACGGGTGCGTAACGCGTATGCAACCTACCTTATACTGGGGTATAGCCCGGAGAAATTCGGATTAATCCCCCATAGTACTATTTTACTGCATGGTAGAATAGTTAAAGCGTTAGCGGTATAAGATGGGCATGCGTCCTATTAGCTAGATGGTGAGGTAACGGCTCACCATGGCTACGATAGGTAGGGGGCCTGAGAGGGTGGTCCCCCACACTGGTACTGAGACACGGACCAGACTCCTACGGGAGGCAGCAGTGAGGAATATTGGTCAATGGGCGCAAGCCTGAACCAGCCATGCCGCGTGCAGGAAGAATGCCCTATGGGTTGTAAACTGCTTTTATTTGGGAATAAACCTCTTTACGTGTAGAGAGCTGAAGGTACCAAATGAATAAGCACCGGCTAACTCCGTGCCAGCAGCCGCGGTAATACGGAGGGTGCAAGCGTTATCCGGAATCATTGGGTTTAAAGGGTCCGCAGGCGGATTTATAAGTCAGTGGTGAAATCCTATCGCTTAACGATAGAACTGCCATTGATACTGTAAGTCTTGAATTCGGTCGGAGTGGGCGGAATGTGTAGTGTAGCGGTGAAATGCATAGATATTACACAGAACACCGATAGCGAAGGCAGCTCACTAGGCCTGAATTGACGCTCAGGGACGAAAGCGTGGGGATCAAACAGGATTAGATACCCTGGTAGTCCACGCTGTAAACGATGATTACTCGTTTTCGGCGATATACAGTCGGAGACTAAGCGAAAGTGATAAGTAATCCACCTGGGGAGTACGATCGCAAGGTTGAAACTCAAAGGAATTGACGGGGGCCCGCACAAGCGGTGGAGCATGTGGTTTAATTCGATGATACGCGAGGAACCTTACCAGGGCTTAAATGCAAGTTGAATGATGTGGAAACATGTCAGTCTTCGGACAATTTGCAAGGTGCTGCATGGCTGTCGTCAGCTCGTGCCGTGAGGTGTTGGGTTAAGTCCCGCAACGAGCGCAACCCCCATCTTTAGTTGCTAGCAGGTAATGCTGAGGACTCTAAAGAAACTGCCTACGCAAGTAGTGAGGAAGGCGGGGACGACGTCAAGTCATCACGGCCCTTACGTCCTGGGCCACACACGTGCTACAATGGTTGGTACAGAGGGCAGCTACTGGGTGACCAGATGCGAATCTCTAAAGCCAATCTCAGTTCGGATTGGAGTCTGCAACTCGACTCTATGAAGCTGGAATCGCTAGTAATCGCGCATCAGCCATGGCGCGGTGAATACGTTCCCGGGCCTTGTACACACCGCCCGTCAAACAATGGAAGTTGGGGGTATCTAAAGTCGGTAGCCGCAAGGGCCGGGCGCGGTGGCCGAAGTCCTCGAGGCTCCCTTGGGGCAGGAGATCGTGCCCCCCGAGCCGGCCCCGATCACGGTGACTACCAGCGACGAGGTGAGCGACGTGGCCCACGCGCTCGACGACGTCCAGCGCTCGGCACTGGGGTTGGCGGTCGAGCAGGCGACGCTTCGGCGGACAATCGCCGAGTCGTACGTCAACCTCGGCCGGCGCAGCCAGAACCTGCTGAGC
>JBJTNN010000210.1:0-5778 GCA_046074125.1 Bacteroidota bacterium | reverse complement strand
CAACAGGATTCTTTGGTGGCCGATACCACGACGTATGCAACATCGCCCAACGGCGAAAGAAAATTTGATCGCTCCGATCGCCGAGCGGCCATACGATCTTTACTCGACGCACAATATGAGGCTTACGGCATTCAAGAGTATGACAGAGCGTCATCCGAATATCAGCCCTCTCAAATTTCGATGGAAACGGAGCAACCTCAGGTTCGCATCCCCGGCGGCGGTTGGACGAAAGTCTTCTCAATCAACAGCGACTTCCTTCCAGACAATGAAACGCGGGAGGTAAACAACTATTTACATATCATCAAACTGAAACGCAACAAGAATCAAAAATTGTCGGTATATATTGATGATCAAGAATTTGTAATTAACCTTTCCAACGTCGTCTCCAAGTACAATCAAGGTGGCCCCTACGTGAAAATACCAAACAAAGACCTCATCTTCTCGTTGGACAACGGCAGCACCACTGGGGTTTTGGTCCTTTCAGAAATTTATTGGGAAAACCCATCAGCCGATGTAAGCAATGCGTCAAAATTGAAAAAAGAGGATTGGTTTGTGGAGCGCGTCAAAGGAACCCTCTATCTCAAATAGGCCTTTCAACTTTTCCACTTTTTGGAGAAAATTGCATCCCTGCAGTTTTTGAAACCCTTGGATTGTTGTAATTTTATCGGTCCATGGGAAACATCCGAATCCTGCATACGGCCGACAATCACATCGGTTTAAAATTCAACAATTACAGCGGAACCGCCGCGCAATCAGCCTTGGTCCAAGAGCGATTTGATGCCCTGAAAAATGTGGTGCAGGCCAGCAACGACAAGGATGCACACTTTTTGGTGGTGGCGGGTGATTTGTTCGATGATTTGAAGGTAACCCAGAAAGACATCAAAGCCGTGGTGGAGATTTTGAAAAAATCAAAAGCGGAGGTATTGGTACTTCCTGGAAACCACGATTATTATGACGGCAAGGAGAACAAACTGTGGAAAGCGTTTTTTGAGTATTCAGAAAACACCAACCTGCGATTGTTGTCGACCGCGGACCCATACGAAACAGAGGTAGACGGCACCCCCGTTTGCTTTTACCCCGCCCCTTGTGGTTCAAAGCACCATGAAGGCCATGTGATTGGCTGGGTAAATGACCACGTGAAAGCCCCGGAGAAAGTGCATATCGGATTGGCGCATGGCAACGTGGAAGGCATGGGCGTAGACGATGCCGATCGGTATTTCAACATGACAGAAAATGACTTACGCGCGGCGGGTGTGGATTTTTGGCTACTCGGACACATACACGTCCCCCATCCACCCACTTCGGCTGTGGGCAACCCCTTGTATTTCATGCCCGCCACGCATACCCCTGAAAGTGTGAAGCGAAAAATCCCAGGATATGCTTGGTTCATTGAGGTAGATGAGCGAAAACAATTGCGTTTTGAGCAAATCACCACAGGGAATTTGCAATTTTCAAGGCAGCTATTGCAGTTTGGTCGGGATTTTACACTGTCAGACTTCCAAGCGCTTGAACTCACTTGGAGAAACCCCAAATGGGTGTTGGACTTGAAATTGAGCGGTAGCTTATCGCAATCCGATTTGGATTCGCTCAACCTTTTACTGAAGGGCCTTTCCTCGCATTATTTGCATGTTTCCTTCGAGAATCAAGTAGGCGTAGAGATTGATACGCAGTTCATTCAAAGCACGTTCGCCGAAGGCACATCGGCCTATCAATGGCTATCGGGCATCGCCGAGCAACCAGACGCTGAATTGGCTCTTCAATTGGCCTATGGCATCATCCAAAAACACCAAAGCCGATGAGACTGATACAAATTGAACTTTGTCCATTCGCTGGCTTTCAACAACGCACCGTTGACTTCCAGCCGGGCCTCAACGTGGTTCTGGGAGAAAATGAAGCAGGAAAATCTACCTTGGTCAATGCCATCAAAGCGGTGTTGTTTGAAAATACGCAACAGATTAAACGCGAATTCACCCCCTTTGCCGAAAAATATATCCCCCGAGGCAAGGGCGACCATGCCAAAGTGAACCTCACATTTTCTGTCGGAAGCGATGTTTACAGTTTGTCCAAAACCTGGGGCGCTGGAAAATCGGCGAGCTTAAAATTGAATGGCGGGGCTTCATGGAACGATGACAGCGCCGTGCAGGAACAACTGAATCAATTGTTGCAATTGCATCGCGGCAGTTGGGAAACCATCTTGATTGCAGATCAAAATACGCTTTACAAAACAGCGAGTAGCATAGAAGCATCGGCCCAAAACATCAATCGTATTCCCACCTTGAAAAATATGCAGGCAGGCATTCCAGGCGATATTCCCGCGGATGATCTGCTCAGAGATTTGGAAGCGTTGATGGTGGATTACAATGGCCAGTGGGACTTTTTCATGGACGGACCACGTGACAACCGCGGCATCACCAATCCTTGGATCAAAAATGCGGGACTCATTGTGAAATCATACTACGAGTTAGAAACCGTTCGAAAAGACTATGAAGAGTTGATTGGCTTGGAAATCACCTTGGAAAAGATCAACGAATCGCTCAAAACCCAATCGGCACTATTAGAAAATTGGCAGGCGCAGTTCAAAACACTAGACGATTTGAAGGAAGTGTATAACAACGCCACACGTTTGCAGTTGACAAAAACCGAATTGGAGGCCGCATTGTTGCCCATGATGAATGCAGTACAGAACTGGGATGCCAAAACCAAAAACCAAACATCGTTAGGTACATCCATTGCGGAAATGAAGCTAGAACGAGAAAAGATTAAAGAGGAAGGGAAACGCGCCCGCAGAATCAACGAAACCAGGGTCAATTTGGGGTATTACAAAGACATTTTGGACTTGGATGCAAAAATTGCAGAAATTAACAAAGTACTGCAAGCCAATGGCAACATCAACAAAGCCGATGAAGCCCTGATCCAATCGCATCAAACCAACATCAATCAACTTGAAGTGGAACTCAAAGCCCAAAAACTTCAGGCCACATTTAGCGCGGATTCGGAGGTATCATTCCTTGTCACCAATGGCTTAGAACCGGCTTCCACCGTGAGTTTGGGCCAGGGGAATTCCATAGAGATGGACATCACGGCGCAGGTCACCATCGCACAGAATGATTGGAAAATCACAGTAAAATCGGCCCTAAAACCCATCGACCAGTTGTTGGAGCAAATGGAAGAAAATCGCTTGGCACTGCAGGCTGTTCTGGCGAAAAACAATTTGGCTTCGTGGGCTGATTTTGAGCGAAATAGGCTCGTCAACCAAACCAACAACGAGCAGTTGCGCGTTTTGGAAAACAATCGTGCCCAAACGCTGAAAAAAACGAACACTACCATCGAAGCGTTGCAAGCCATACATGCAGAAATTGGGGCGATGCCCACCACCAGAACGCTGGAGGAACTTCTTGAATTGCACAACACCCTAGACGACAAAATCAAGAACGCAGAGAACACCCTGGAAGCCGACCAAGCCCTGTTGTTGCAATGGACTACCGACTACACCGACCAAACCAAATTACTGTTGGCAGTATCCCAAAAAACCATCGCGTTGGAAGAAATCAAAACCAAAATGAGTGAATCACCCTCGTTACCGGCGGAGTACAAGGATTATCAATCGTTTTTGGACCATTTAAATCAGTTGCAACAATCGATCAACAACGAAAATCAACAAATAGCGCAGTTGCGCGAAAATCGGGCCACCATACAAGGAAAATTGGAGAATTACACTACCGATGCGATTTCGTTGCAGGTCGATTTGGAATCAGCAGAGCGCAAATTCCAACGCAGAAAATTGGAGTATACGGCACTTGAAATGGCTGAAAGATCCCTCAAAGCTGTGATTGCGAAACAAGATCAAAATCCGTTTGAAGCATTTGAGCAAGAAACGGCAACCCTGTTCGCCCAAATTACAGATAACCGATACACCCAAATCCAACGCGGAGGAGAAGCCCCCGAGAGCGTAGTTTTCAACAACCAACAAATCCCAGTGAACTTGTTGAGCGATGGAACCGCAGGGGCCTTGGGTTTGGCGGTACGATTGGCCTATGCCAAACAATACCTGAGCGATATGGACGGATTTGTGGTGCTCGATGATCCCTTCACAGATTTTGATGCGGGCAGGCGCAAAGCCGCTTCCCAATTTTTGCAGGACTTCGCAACGGAAAAACAAGTGTTTGTGCTCACTTGTCACCCCGACCACGCCGCAGACTTGGCAGGAAATCGCATCGAATTGAAAAAAACGACATAATTATTGCCACAGGCGGTTGAATTTTTCGCGGTTTTGCGTTTACATTCGTTGAGAACCAGACCGATAACTCGATGAAAATAAACCTACTAAAGAAATTCAAGATTGCATTAGCAACTTCTTTCATTTTTGTTGCCATCCCTGCCCTTCAAGCACAAAATGCATTGGCTTTTGATGGCACCGACGACCGGGTATCGTGCGGAAACGACACATCCGTGCAGATTACCGGCAAACTTTTGACCTTGGAGGCATGGATTTACCCGACCAGTTTCAAGACCAACCCTTGGGATTGCAATGTGATTTGTAAGGAAGACAACTCGGCCAACTACGGATATATGTTGCGCGTAGGTGGATCGGGGCAATTGAATTTCGGGATGGGCAACGGTACCAGTACCTGGATGGAACGCAACTCCCCTTCCAACGTATTGGTATTGAACACTTGGCAGCACATCGCAGGCACTTACGATGGTACTTGGATGCGTTTGTATGTCAATGGCAAAGTGGTTGACTCGGCCAGTGCCACCAGCAACATTTCCAACACAGGTTCTAGCATTCAACTGACCATTGGCGACCACACGGGCTCCTATCAGCGCAGGTTTCAGGGAAAAATCGATGAGGTACGCGTTTGGAAAGCTTGCAGGACCACCGGAGAAATTCAAGCCAACATGTACAATGAATTTTGCTCCACCCAAAAAGGATTGCGGGCCTATTACAAATTCAATCAAGGCAAGGCTGGGTTAACCAACAACACCGTCACCACCTTGAAAGACTATTCTGGCTACAACAACACCGGCACGTTGGGCAGTTTCGCCCTCACTGGAACGGCCTCCAACTGGGTTTCGGGGTATGGCATGAAACGCAACGTAGTGAGCACAACTGAAACCATCACCGCTTGCGATCGCTTCAATTCTCCATCGGGAAAAATCAAAGTGACGGTTTCTGGCACCTACTACGATACGCTGCAGACCGCTTTTGGTTGCGACAGTGCGATCAAATACGTGGTTACCATCAAAAAGAAAACCACGTCCAGCATGAAAGCCTTCGATTGTAAAAGCTATACCAGTCCCAGCAAAACCTACACCTGGACAAAATCTGGCACCTATGTAGATTACCTGAAAAACAGCATCGGTTGCGACTCGGTGATCACCATTTATCTGACCATTGGCACGCCCATGGATTCTGTGAGTTTGGTGAATTGCTATTCGGTGAAAAGTCCTACCGGCAAATACACCTACACCCAATCGGGCACCTATTTTGATACCCTAAAAAGCTATCGGGGTTGCGATTCTGTGCTCAAGGTAAAGGTGAAGATTTTGGAGGCCAGCACCAATGAAATCAGCGTGGCGGAGTGTTACAAGTTTAAATCGCCGAGTGGTAAGTACACCTACACCCAACCCGGTTCATACTATGATACTTTGGTTAACGCCGCAGGATGTGACTCCATCATTAAAATCAATTTCAGCATCATTCAAGGTCGCAGAACGCTCATTCGCTCTGCCTGCAGCGAGTATAAGAGTCCGAGTGGAAATTACGTTTGGACAAAA
>JBJTNN010000209.1:0-3102 GCA_046074125.1 Bacteroidota bacterium | reverse complement strand
TATTCATAGCGACTTCTGTGTTAATTTTTGCTTGTAATAACTCCCAAAAATCTTACAGACAAGCAATATCTTCACATGACTCAACGTTTTCTTTAACTCAAGTCGAGACAACTATCAACAATGAAGACGTTCCACCATTTTCAGATTCTTGTTTATGCTCATTTGACTACATTGGAAAAATAAGAACTGGGGCAAAACAGTTTGACTTAATACTTTCAGGTAAAGGTTGGACTCCCTCATTTTATTCCTGTAGTTGGACTTGGGGAGAAATAATAAACAACGAATTTCCTCCTGACAGTTTGGTAACAGACTTTAGAATACATCTGGTTGACATAGATAAGCTTGAAAAAAATATTGACTCAACTTTTTTAAAATCAAAGCAATTTAACGACAACCTTATTGCTACTTATTCAAAGTCAGGAAATAATGAATATATGACTTGTAAGTTTGATCCTAATAAGACAGGAAAATATCCCAAACCAAAACAATGGACAGAAGAATAACTGGGCATAACAGCACCTACAAGAAATTGGCAGTTCAGTTGTTAAATCAAGCTTTGTGCTTCAAAATCGCCACCTTCGGGTAGCTGCAACCCGTTAACAGTAATAACCACAACCGCAACAATGAAATTAAGATTCGGTTTTTTCGATTTATTTGAAGGTTCAGATATAGACAAAAGAGTATTGAATATAATATTCATCGTTTTTTTTGGACTATTTGGGATTGGAATCTTGACGTTAATTTATGTTGAGAACAATGCAGGAAAATGTGATCGTTCAAAACAAGATTTTTTGGCATTTGAATATAATGGTAAAATAATCAGAACTTATAAATCAGATAATCATGGACATTGGATGACAGTATTTGAAGATGGTACAGAAAAGGCTTTGATTTTTGATTATAAGATTTGGGCAAGTCTTAAACCAGGCGACGTTTTAATTAAACATAAGAATGAATTGAATTTTACAATTATCAGAGGGACAGACACGATACATAATAAAGAAAATATACCTGATTACGAACAATTTAAAGACGAATAATACTGTTGACACCAAATAAGCAAAAGCGCGAAAATAGTATATTTGTTAGGCGCCTTTGCCTATTTGGAAACCGTTAGCGGTAATAATGACATGAACCCAAAGTTAATTGACTTCATAGTAAAGAATACTCATCTTAAAACGGGTGACATTAGACCAGAATTGAGATTGGCCGAAGACATTGGCTTTTACGGACTAGATGCCATTTCTTTTTTCGAAAATTTTTTCGCGGAATTTAAAATCAAAAACACCGAAAATTTTGATCTTGACTTGCAAATAAACGGAAGCGTTGACTTTGCTCCGAGACCGTTGAACTTTTTGAAGAAATTATTTAATATGGAAAGATTCAAATACCTTAGACCAGACGTGACTTTGGGATATTTAGAAAAAGTTGTTGAGACAGGAAGTTGGTTTAATGAACGATAGAAATTACTACCGCTAACACGGGTTTTGCGTTAGTGGGCGGACAGTGCGAATAGAATCATTAGAGCAATTAATTAACGTTGGTGCAGGCAGACAGTTTTCGGTTTCAAAAGTCCACCAACGCAAAGCCCGAAAACGTTATGTACAATAAAGTGACAACTATTACGATTTAAGGAAATGACTAAATGGATTGTATTGAAAGTAGTTTTATTGACATCATTAATCGAGTACTATTTTATAAATGAACTTTACTATTGTGTCAGTTGGGCTATTCAAAGTTTGTTCTTCATGATTGCTGCATTGATAGTATTGATAGCTTTGATTATGATATCATTTAAATATGTCAAGAGTGCTTTTCTAATATCTTGTTTAGGTGGCATGTTCATTGTTTCATTTTGTAGTTACAAATTGACGATTCTGAATTATCTAAAAAATGAATCAGATAAATTAATTCGATTCGCTAGTAACGAGAAAATAGCATCAGGTAAATATCCTTCAAAACTGAAGTATAAAATTGACAACAGGATCATTTACACTAAAATTGACGATAATAATTTTAATATTTTCTATTATGTCACAGATGATAATTCCGGACACTTTTTCAATCCAAAAGAGGGCTGGGGCTACATGGACGATTGAAAATGTACATAACACCAAATAAGCAAAAGCGCAAAACTCACTATACTTGTAAGGCTCCTTTGCCTATTTGGAAACCGTTATGTGCTATGCTAAAAACGACACGACAATGACAAATTGTTTAATTATCGGGACAGTAATACTCATTATCAGTTGTTCATCGGCAACGACAGAAAAGTCCGTTAAACAAACTGGTTTTAACAAACAAGTAAATTCTGACACTGCGACTGTTTTTTACTCTTCGACAGCTCAATTAAAGAGCAATCATATTCCTGACAGTGTTTTTCAAATGACAAGTTTGAGGCATCTATCAATTCAAGGTATGGACTGCGACTACAGGGTTACGGACGACAGAGGAAACGACATTACAAAATGCTGGATGATTATTGAAATACCATCTCAGATTAAAAATCTGAAACAACTTGAGACACTTCAATTAAATGTAAATGCAATAAGCAAAATTCCAATTGAACTCGCACAATTGAAAGATCTAAAATCACTCGACCTAACCGACAACAGCGGACTATCAGACATTGACAATGTAGTCAAGTTGGAAAACTTGGAAATCCTAAGCTTGAATGGTTGCAATATTTCTAAAATGCCCGACAACATTGGACAACTCAAAAAATTGAAATCGCTGGGACTTGCAGGGAATAACATTAGTGAGACAGAAAAGGAAAGAATAAAAAAGGCACTCCCAAATTGCGAAACATACTTTTGAAGAATGACAAGAAGCAGAGCACATAACAGCACCTACCCAAAAGGAGGGGTTTCGTGTTCCAATGACAGTTTTGTGGTTAATCAAAGAGTAGTTTTTCAAATCAAGTTTTGTGGTAAAAGTCCCGCCCTTCGGGTAGCCGCAAAACGTTATGGTACAAAGAAGCACTAGACCTAAAATTATGAATAAAATACTGCAAACATTGATTTTAACGACCCTATTAATGGTAGGCTGCAATCAATCCAATTCAGAAACTGAATTAAATTCAAAAAAGACAGAAAGCAAAAT